>CAYZHS010000001.1:0-6369 GCA_964478295.1 uncultured Proteiniphilum sp.
CCTCTCTGTATAAGACCGAATTTCTGATGCCATTGTTATATGCATTAACTCTTTTATTTGATCTCGAAATTACAATAGTCTCATCCTCTCCGTCTCTGCTATAAGCATCAGATATTTCTGATATTAGATCATTTCCTGTAATACGTTTTACATCGGCAAAACCGTCTACTTTAAGTTTTGGGTAATCGTCGGTATCGCCAAACAGTAAAGAATTTCTGAGTGATGTTGCATTAAAGAGTATTCCAGATTCAACTTCCTGCCTCACTATTTCAGTAAGAGTAGCTTCGATAACACTTAGTGAATATGACTGCAAGACATCGCGATTGAGTGCTGGACTGCTATCTTGTTTTACGGGAGGCAACTGAGCATCATCGCCAATTAATAAAATACGACATCCTTCGGCAGTATATACGTATTCTATTAGATCATCTAAAAGCCTGCCAGTTCCAAACATCGAGAATTCGGGCGACTCGTTGCTGATCATAGACGCCTCATCTACAATAAATAGAGTATGTTTATGGAGATTCTCAGATAGTGCAAAGTGAGGAGTTCCCTCTGCAAACCTCTGCTGTCGGTATATTTTTTTATGTATTGTATATGCTTGACTTGCGGCGTAACCTGAAAACACTTTTGCTGCTCGTCCGGTTGGTGCAAGTAAAACACTCTTCTGCTTAAATTGAGACATAGTTTTTACTAAACTTCCTATAATAGACGATTTTCCTGTTCCGGCATAACCTGTTAATAAAAATATCTGATCCCTTTCGTCGGAAAAGAGAAAAGAGGAAATCTGCTCGAGTGCATATTTTTGGTCACTAGTAAATTCAAATGGAAAATTTTCACTGATTTTCTCGATAAAAAAACGATTTATCATATTTTACGGTAATTTTTTCAGTAAAAGTAGCATATTTATCATTCTTTTTCTAAATTTGTAGTCTAAAATAAGGAAATCAAAATTAAACAGTATAAATTAAAAAGAAATTAGTCCATGAAAGTTGTAATGAGAACGCTTTTAGCGTTAGCCATTGTTCTTTTAGCTTGGGTCAGTTGGAAAAGTATCCAAGGGCCGATAGATTTTAACGCAGAGGTAGAGAAGCGTGACAAAGCAGTTATCCAGCGCTTGATGGATATACGCACAGCACAGGTAGCACTACGCTCTCAAACGGGCACTTATACTGCCAGCTTTGACACACTGATTCAGTTTGTAAAAGATGGCAAAATAGCTACGATTGCTAGATCTGGTGATCTTACCGAAGCACAGTTAGTATCAGGAATGACTGAAACTAAAGCAATGGAGATAATCAGAACAGGAAATGAAAAGGCTATAAGAGATGCAGGTCTTTGGGATGAACAGAAGAATGCTCCTCAGCTAGTTAGAGATTCAATCTTTTCACCGGCAGTAGAAGTTCTTTACCCTAATCGTACCAACTTCTCGGCAGACTCTTTGCAATTTGTTCCATTTGCTCCTGCAGGAACTACTTTTGAAATGGGTGTAGACTCTTTAATTACAGCATCAGGATACCCAATTCAGGTGTTTGAAGCTAAGACCCCATATTCTGCATATTTAGGAGATCTTGACAGCAAGTTGCTCGGACAAAAGATTCAGGAAGTGCTTGACCGTCCTGGTAAAAAATATCCAGGCATGCAGGTAGGTTCACTAGAGGTAGCTAACAATAATGCCGGAAACTGGGAATAATCGGTTGATTCAACCTATATTATGTTTCTACCGGAAAATATAGATTTAGCTCATTCAGAGAATTATAATTTATCCATTCGGCTTGCGCCGAATGGATTTTCTTTTTGTATTGATTCTCCTACAGACCCCTCTGTGTTTTATTTTCAGGAAACCTCCATTGGCACAAAACTATCTTATTTAGAAAGTATAAAGAAGTTTGTGTTTGATTTGGGTATTTTCAGTAACACTTATAATAAAAGCACTATTATTGTTGTTTCACAAAACTACACACTGGTTCCTGATAAATTCTTCGATTACAAACATATAAAAGAATTATTTGCTTTTAATTTCTACAATTCTGAAGGTATAATATTAGCTGATAAATCAACTAAGAGCGATTATAATATAGTTTTTAATATTGATGAAGATGTGCACTCTTTTCTATCAAGACACTTATTTAACCCTACATTACACCATTTCAGTACTTCATTAATAGATACATTTCGAATCATTGGGCAAAATTCAACTTCAAAAGAATGTTTTGTTGATTTTCATGATGAATATATGACAGTTGTTTGCTTTTCTGAAAACAAGTTGCTCTCTGCCAACACATTTGCAGAAACAAACACTTCTAACATGTCATATTTTATTATGGGGTTATGGGATAAATTGGGTTTTGATCAGAACAGAGACAGACTATATATATCAGGAAAAATTGACATACTGAATAAAATTGAAGGAGAATTAAATAAACTGATTAAAAACATTGAACGTACAAAACTAGTCCCTGATACAGCTTTAACTACAGAGCAACACGAAAAAGTGCCAACAGATTTAATTGCTAAATTATGCGTATAATAAGCGGAAAATTCAAATCGAGAAGGATACAAGTGCCTGCAAAATTGAATGCACGACCTACAACAGACTTTGCAAAAGAGGGTTTGTTTAATGTATTAAACAACATTATTGACTGGGAGGATACATATGCACTTGACCTTTTTTCCGGAACTGGCAGCATTGCTTTAGAAATGGTTTCGAGAGGTTGTCCTAAAGTTGTATCAGTAGAGAGCGAAAATTTGCATTGGAGGTTTATTTGTAAAGCAAAAGAGGAGCTAAATGCATCGGAGCTATATCCACTTAAAGCCGATGTTTTTAAATTTCTTGATAGCTGCAGAGAGCAGTTTGATCTTATATTTGCAGATCCTCCATATGATATGAAAAACATAGATTCACTCCCTGATATTATTTTCAAAAATAATCTTCTTAAACTCGATGGTTTGTTCATATTAGAGCATTCAAGAAAATTAAACTTCACACTACACCCCAATTTTACTAATGAACGAGTTTATGGGAACGTACATTATTCGTTTTTTAAACTGTAGAAATAATTCCTATTTTTGCAGCTTAGTCTAATTATAAGAATTAAAAAATGAACAAAAAACAGTTTCTAAAAACTTCGGCATTTCGTTTTAAACGTTTTGCCCGTAAATCCTACAGCGTTTTTAACAGTCTAAACAAAGCAGTTACCATTGGAGTGCTAACTGGTTGTACTCTGACTGCAGCACACGCATCTTCGGTAAGTGCTATTGAGAACATTGCTATTGAAACTTCAACAGATTCAATTCCTCCTACAGAACTTGAAGAAGTAATTGTTACTGCCTCTAAAGCCGATTTACCACTAAGTATGGCATCTAAGCAGGTAACAGTAATTACAAGTAATGAAATAGAGCGATCGCCTGCCAGAAGCATTGAAGATCTTTTAAACTATGTAGCAGGAGCAGATATCCAGCAGCGCGGTCCACACGGTGTACAAGCAGACATTTCACTTCGTGGCGGATCTTTTGATCAAACAGCTATACTAATTAACGGAATAAATCTAACCAATCCACACACAGGTCATTACAACTTCGACCTTCCATTAAATTTATCGGATATAGAACGAATTGAGATAGTTCAAGGACCCTCATCACTTGTTTTTGGTGCAAGTGCATTCTCGGGTGGAGTAAATATAATTACAAAAAAAGATAGAGAAACAAATGCTTTTGCGAAAGTAGAGGGTGGTATGTATGGTCTTTTTGGAGCTGAAGCACGAGGAGCTTACAAGAAAGAACAATCTTTGCATACGCTTTCGGCAGGATATAAGCGTTCGGATGGATATATAGCAAATAGCGACTATGAGTTATTGAACCTTCTATGGCAAAGCAGATATCAAATTAATGGATCATCTATTGATATTAATGCAGGATTAAATGAAAAAGCTTATGGAGCTAACACTTTCTACACGGCAGCTTTTCCTAATCAGTTTGATGATACAAGAGGCATATATGTGTCGGTAAAAGGGGAAACCAATGGGAAGATAAAATTTATACCTCATTTATATTGGAATCGACACCTAGATGAATTTCAACTTATCAGAGAAGGAACAAAAGATGTGCCATCGTGGTATACCAACCATAATTATCACCGTAGTGATGTCTTTGGTATGAATCTAAATTTACAGTATGCAACTACATACGGAATAACCACTGTAGGAGGAGAGTTTCGCAACGAAGGAATTTTGAGTAATGTGCTGGGCAACCCCATGAATGAAAATAATGGAAATTACACAAAATCGGATAACAGAACTAATATCAGTTATTTTGCAGATCACACAATTGTTTACAATAAGTTTACATTCTCACTGGGGGGACTATTGAATTACAATACTGCAAACAGTAATAAATTTGATTTCTATCCTGCAATTAATGGCTCGTTGAGAGCTACTGACAATATCAGTATATACAGCTCGTGGAACAAGGCTACTCGTATGCCTACGTTTACCGACCTATATTACACAACAGTAACACATATTGGCAACAGTAATCTTAAGGCTGAAGAATCTGAATCATTTGAATTGGGATTGAAGTACAAGAATCAATTTGTTAATGCCTCTTTTTCTTCTTTTATCATGAATGGGAAGAATATGATCGACTGGGTAAAGTGGGACCCGGATGCATTATGGGAATCGAGAAATCACACTCGGATTGACACGAAGGGTATTGAAACTACCTTGAATTTTGACTTAAAAAAACTGATTGGAAAAAACCAGCCACTTAACTCAATTTCTTTGGGATATATGTATATAGACAAAGAATTGGTGGAAAGTGAATTGATTTCTAATTATAAACTGAATTATTTACGTCATAAATTTACTGCTGCTTTACAGCATAATGTAGTTGACAAACTTACATTTTCGTGGAAATTCAGATGGCAAGACAGAATGGGAACTTATGTTCGATATATAGATTTACAACCTGGCGAAATAGTTAGGTATAATCCATTTGGTATACTCGACGCTAAAGTTGAATATACTCTAAACAAAATCGACCTGTTTATAAACGCTAATAATATATTAAATGCAAAACAGGTAGATTTTGGGAATATACCACAACCAGGTTTTTGGTTATCGGGAGGGGTAAGTATTAAATTACAGTAGTTAATAATAGTAATAAGTCTCCCCTCCGATTTACCTTTTAATGTTTAATCGGCAGGGGGATTTATTCTCCTACCAATACTCCTGATATAGACCAATAACTAATGCTGTTTGCGGCAGGATCGCCAACTGGTATTGCAACCTTAAGCTGATGTTCGCCAGCTTTTATATCGCCTACATGAATATATACTGGATAGCTAACCGTGCCGGGACACCAACCCGATCTGCTTAAATCTGATGAAGAGAGTCCGTTAGCAAAATTTCCGGAAGCCGGATTCAACTCGCGATAACTACCACAATCTTCTCGCCATGGTGTATAAGCAATAATTCGTTGGCCATTTAGAAATATCTCATTCATTTTTGGGTTGAACTCATCTCCGCCACCCCAGCCACCATGACCAGTGGATATATATCTTATATAACCATTTTTGATATCCTCATCTAATTTAAAGTTGACAGTAAGTGAATCGTTTCTAAAAAGATTATCGGGGTAAGCCTGTCCAGCCATCTCCATTATATTTACAGTTGTAAATAACGGGTATACTTTCTTCTCGTTACCTACCGATTGTGGATAATATTTAATATCTAGTGTTACATTATGACCATCGTGAACATAGTTGCCAATCCATATTCCTACCCATACTTCGCCTTTCAGCAGTGAAGAATAGTCTGTAACCTCTTGTTTAAAAACCACAGAATCGGGCCAGTTGTAATCGGCTACTTCAATATGGTTATAACCGCGTACTCCAAATGATGTATAAAATCGCATCAACTCAACAGGAGGCAGATAATTGTCGGTAACAACCATACCTTCATATTGTTTCATATCTTTATCATAATATTGAGGAAGATGCTGTTTTCCGTTTAAAAGTCCATCAAGAAAAGATTTCTCTCTGTCTGCAGGTATTATAAATACCGACCCGGTACGATCGTAAGCATCACCTTCGGAATAGTGTGATAGTTCTGTAAATATTGAGTATCCTGAATTTTCTTCTGGCAACTTCACCTTTTTAAGTAAAATTGAGCCTTGAGCAAACCTAAGTACTTTTTCCTCTTCAAGATTGGTTACTTTGGGAATATCTCTATAATAAACGCTCTCATGATCAAAAACATTTACCGCTATCACTCTGCTCTGTTGAATCTTATAATTGAATGCAGATGATTTCAGCTCGGTACCTCTGAGCTCAGGTTTTAAATCTAACATTTCACTGATTAGTTCAACCTC
>CAYZHS010000001.1:6379-34488 GCA_964478295.1 uncultured Proteiniphilum sp.
CAACCTTACTTGCAACTACGACCGGATTACCATTTCTAACAACTTTTAATACAACACCATCAGGCACTCCAACACCAGGCTGCACAGAACCCATCATTTCTAATTCAGTTGTATACCAAACCTCAATTGTATTTGTGTTTATAACAGTTTTAGCTTTTTTACATAAGTATCCAGCTATAACCTCGGTTTCTTCCTGCAATTCTAATCCCTCGTTGATTTTAAATGTTCTAATAGTATAAATCGACTCTTCACCATTGAGAAGTGCTGTTTTAATCTCACTACCTGTACTGTAGTCGAGATATGTAGCTTGAACAGGTGCATCTGAATCTCTATTTACAGACTCTGTTTTAATTCTTGCCCATCCATCAGAAATTTCCATTACAGTTTTAGGCGCAGAGGGGTTATCACCTCTTCCCATAGTATAGGTAATCCTTATGGATTTAAAGTCCTTACTCATCTCTGAGGCTGACACATACGACAGAGCAAACAACCCTGTAAATAACAACAATAATAGTTTCTTCATATAATTATAATTTTAAAAAATCGTTTCTTATCTGAATGAATCAACAAATTTAGGAATAGTTGGTCCATTTTCCATCAATATCTTAATCTTAACTTTCACACAATTGGATATAAAGTTTTCACTATCTTTACTTTTTTATAAATTTATCTATTTTATTAAACAATTATAAGATGAAAAGGTATTCAGTAATTATTATTCTATCTACCATATTATTGAATTGTACAATATCACAGGAAAAACAACTGACCGATTATGTAAATCCTTTACTGGGAACTGCTACCCTTTGGGAAACTGAGGATTTGGGATATGTAAGAACATGGGATGAAAGAACCTGGGGTGCAGAGGTATTCCCTGGCACTTCGTTGCCTAATGCAATGGTTCAGCTGAGTCCGGTTACACAATACCGAAGTGGTGCAGGATATCAATATGAAGATACAGTGATATATGGATTTGCTCATACAAACAAGGGACACTGGAACTTACTGCATGTACCTCTACTACCTGTTACAGGAGAAGTAAATCCGAGTGATTTTGTTTCGGGATACAGTCATGACAACGAATCTGCTAGTCCTGGTTATTATCAGGTTTTTCTTGAAAGATATGCCATAGATGTTGAACTCACATCGACTCTTAGAAGTGGCTTCCACAAATATCATTTTCCGGATAGACTACAGAAAAAGCTTGTGGCCGACCTGACACGTTCAAATAATAGGGTGCGTGACTGGAAAATTGAAAAGGTGGATGAAAATAGTTTCTCAGGATATCAGGATACAGGTGAGAGGGTGCATTTTTATGCAGTATCAAATTATTCGATAGATGAAATTGAAATCATAAAAGATGATAATCATGAAGTATCTGTTGTAAACTTTGGTGAGAGTAAAAATAACAGACCATTAGAACTCAAAATAGGATTTTCTTTTGTTAGTGTTGAAAATGCAAAGTTGAATTTAGAGAAAGAGATGATTGACAAAAGTTTTGAGCAGGTTAAGGAAGAAGCTAACGAAACTTGGGAGAAGTTGTTATCACATATAAAGGTTACTGGTGGATCTGAAAGAGAGAAGGGTCTCTTCTACTCTACCCTTTACCGTTCGTTTCTTTGGCCTGCATTGCGCAGCGATGTGAATGGGGACTATATGGATGAGAGAGGAGAAGTGGCTAATGAAGGTTTCAGATACTATACCAATCCTTCCTTTTGGGACGATTACAGAAACAAGTTAGTTCTTTTAGCTATGATTGCTCCTGATGTTACAACTGATGTAATGAAATCAATCATTGATAAGGGAGAAAAAAGTGGAGGCTATATGCCTACATTCTTTCATGGAGACCATGCTTCTGTATTTGTAGCAGGCAGTTGGCTCAGAGGTATAAAAGATTTTGATCTTGAAAGAGCATATTCACTTATTCTGCAAAATGCGATGATACCCGGCAGAGGTGGCAGACCCTATTTGGATGAGTATCTGGAGCGAGGCTGGATTGCAGAAAAAGATACAACTGATGTTCCTTTTTGGAATGAATACAAAGCAGCTGTTACAAAAACCGTTGAGTATGCTTATGATGATTACGCCACAGCATTGGTTGCTAAAGAACTGGGTGATGAAGAAAATTACCGTACACTAATGGAGCGATCAGATAATTATAAGAACCTATTTGACCCTTCAACAGGATTCTGGCGTGGTAAAGTTGATAATGGATTTTGGATTGAAGATTTTGATCCTTATTACCCATATTTTGCTTATATGTATAGAGAAGCTAATGCATGGCAATCGTTGTTTTTTGCTCCACATGACATAGAGGGAATGATTAATCTTTATCCTAATCACGAATCTGTTGAAAACAAGCTAGATTCGCTGTTTACTGAACCTTGGAGAGGTTATGAAGTGCATAATTTAACCGGCTTTATAGGTAACTATTGTCACGGCAACCAACCAGCTCACTCAATACCCTACACATATTATTTCATTGATAAGCAAGAGAAGGCTCAATGTGTACTTGATAGTATAATGGATAGATTTTATGATATGGGTGCCGAAGGTCTTGCCTATTCTGGAATGGATGATGCGGGAGAGATGTCTTCTTGGTATGTTTTTAATGCTATAGGACTTTATACATATTCGCCGGCTGATCCAGAATATATAGTATCAGTGCCCCTATTTGATGAAGTAAAGTTTACCCTTGGCAATGGTACTGGATTTACAATTAAGAAAGAGGGAAAAGGGAAGAAGATTTCAGAGATAAAATATGGAGATGATATTATCGATGGATGGTTTATTAATCACGAACAACTGTTGCAAGGTAAAGAGCTTATTATAAAAACAACTGATGGGGTTAACTGATTCTGCTCCATTCGTAACGATTACCATCTAACCTGCTCAACTGTTCTTTTAGCACCCTGTGTTCGGGAAGTTCCAGATTAGGATCGTCTTCGATTATCTTTTCTGCAATCTCCCGGGCTTTATAAAGAATGTCATTATCTTTTACAATATCGGCTATTTTAAGATTAAAAGGTATCCCGCTTTGTTGTGTTCCTTCTAAATCTCCAGGCCCTCTGAGTTTAAGATCGGCTTCGGCAATATAAAACCCGTCGTTGCTCTCTGTCATTATTTCAATTCTTTTTCTGGTATCAGAAGATAACTCATATGGGGTTAACAACACGCAATACGACTGGTCGGCTCCTCTTCCAACTCTACCCCTTAATTGATGTAGTTGAGAAAGTCCAAAGCGCTGCGCACTTTCAATAACCATTACTGTTGCATTGGGAACATTAACACCCACCTCAATAACTGTTGTAGAAACCATAATTTGAGTTTCCCCCCTTGCGAAACGATTCATAACATCATCTTTCTCGGCAGGTTTCATACGTCCGTGCATCTTATCTACTGAGAATTCGGGAAACGCTTCTTGAATATGAATATAGCCCTCTTCAAGATTTTTAAGGTCTAATGTTTCACTCTCCTCTATAAGTGGATAAACTATATATGCCTGACGTCCCATCTTTATTTGATTTCTAATAAACATATACAATTCGCCACGTTTTTTATCATACCTATGCAGCGTAAGAACAGGTTTTCTGCCAGGTGGCAGCTCATCAATAACCGACACATCGAGATCTCCGTAAACAGTCATTGCAAGTGTACGCGGTATAGGGGTGGCAGTCATAACCAATACGTGTGGTGGCTGATTGTTTTTTGCCCATAACTTTGCTCTTTGCGCTACACCGAAACGATGCTGCTCATCAATAACCACAAATCCAAGATTCTTAAACTGCACTACATCCTCAATGAGTGCATGCGTGCCAATTAAAATATCTATTGCACCAGATTCAAGTCCCGAATGAATATCCTCTCTTTCTCTCTTCTTTGTAGAGCCGGTTAGCAGTTCAACACGAATATTCATTTCTGAAAGCATGCTCGCGAAGGTATCATAATGCTGAGTGGCTAATATTTCAGTTGGAGCCATCAGACATGCCTGAAAACCATTATCTAAAGCAATTAGTATACACATTATTGCTACTAAAGTTTTACCGCTTCCAACATCACCCTGAAGAAGTCTGTTCATCTGCTTACCAGATGCTGTATCTTTTCTGATCTCTTTTATTACTCTCTTCTGTGCATTAGTCAATGAAAATGGGAGATGTCTTTTATAAAACCTGTTTAAATTATCGCCTACCTTTTTAAAGATAAATCCCCTGAGCTTATCTTTCCTGAATGCAGTATACCTGACAATGTTTAACTGTATATAAAACAGCTCCTCAAACTTAAGTCTGAACTCTGCATCTCTTAGCTTAGCAGCAGAAGTGGGGAAATGAATGTTTTCTATTGCATCATATAAAGGTATTAGTTTTGCTGTTTTTATAACATCAGGTGAAAGCGATTCAGGCAGCTTACCATTAATCAGCTCAAAAGCACTTTCAATTATTTTGTGCATAGCCTTTGAGTTTAAGTAATGGTTCTTCATCTTTTCAGTTGTGCTGTATAAAGGCATTAATCCGTTTGGACGATCCGCTTCATTTATAAAAGGATCTATCTCGGGATGAGCAATATTCCATTTACCATTAAATAGGTTTGGTTTACCAAAAACAATATATTCTTTATTTGCTTTATACTTGTTTTCAATAAACCTGATTCCCTGAAACCAAATGAGATCTACAAATCCGGTTCCATCTGAAAAATGAGCAACTAGTCGTTTTTTACGACCCTCACCAAATGTCTCAAAAGATTTTATTTCTCCTTTTAATTGTATATATGCTAATGAATTATCTATTTCATGGATATAATAAATTCTACCCCTGTCGATATATCTGTATGGGTACCATCTAAGCAAATCATTGAGAGTAAATACATCTATCTCTTTGTTTAAAATTTCTGCTCGCTTGGGACCGACTCCGGGTATATAATTTATTTCTGTTTTAAGAACACTCATTATGATTACTAATAAAGGAAATACAGATGTTCGTAAGAATGTAGTTTATGCAAATATACATAAAACGAGGAATAGTTTAACTACCCCTCGTTCTTTTTGTTTTGTTATAATCCAAGTAAACCTTGGCTGACGGCTTAAGATTTTACCATGAGAAAAGTGGGAACTGTTTCATAGTAATATTCACCTTCTCGCGTACTGTAGATAAAACTTTGCTGTTATCATGATTTGAAAGAACAGTATCTATCCACTCTACAATTTCGCCCATGAGGTCTTCTTTTGCTCCACGGGTTGTGACTGCAGGTGTTCCAAATCTTAAACCTGATGTTTGAAATGGTGATCTGTTATCGAAAGGAACCATATTCTTGTTAACAGTTATATCTGCTTCTACAAGCTTGTTCTCACCAACCTTACCGGTTAGTTCAGGAAACTTTGAACGAAGATCTACTAATATTATATGATTATCTGTACCATTGGAAACTACATTATAACCTTTATCGATAAATGCCTGCGACATGGCAGCTGCATTTTTCTTAACTTGCTGTTGATAAACCTTATACTCAGGCTGAAGTGCTTCATGAAAAGCAACGGCTTTAGCAGCAATAATGTGCTCTAAGGGTCCTCCCTGCATTCCTGGGAAAACAGCTGAGTCGAGCATAGCAGACATCATCTTTACTTCACCTTTAGGAGTTTTTACACCCCATGGGTTTTCAAAATCTTTACCTAACAGTATAACTCCACCTCTAGGACCGCGTAACGTTTTGTGAGTTGTAGAAGTTACAATATGTGCGTGCTTTAAAGGATTCTCCAATAGACCTGCAGCAATGAGACCTGCAGGGTGAGCCATATCAACCATAAAAATTGCACCTATTTCATCGGCAACCTTACGGATACGGGCATAATCCCATTCACGAGAATATGCAGATGCACCAGCAATAATCAATTTTGGTTTTTCGCTGCGTGCAACTTGTTCAAGTTGATCGTAATCGACCCTTTGATCTGCCTCTTTTACATTATATTCTAATGGATTAAACATTAATCCTGAAAAGTTTACCGGTGAGCCATGTGTAAGATGACCTCCATGTGAAAGATTCAGTCCCAGAAACTTATCTCCTGCTTTAAGGCAAGCTAAGAAAACTGCAGCATTGGCCTGAGCACCAGAGTGAGGTTGCACATTTGCCCATTCTGCACCAAATATTTCTTTTAGTCTGTCTATTGCCAGCTGCTCGCTCAAATCTACTATTTCGCATCCACCATAGTAACGCCTGCCGGGATAACCTTCGGCATATTTATTTGTTAGAACGGAGCCTGCCGCCTCCATTACCTGTTCACTTACAAAATTTTCTGAAGCTATTAGTTCAAGCCCTTTGATTTGGCGTTCCCGCTCCTGTTCAATTATCTTGAATATTTGTGGATCTCTGTTCATGTTTTAAAATATTTTTTAGTATATCATGCAAAAATAGCTAAGTTTGAGCACAAAATAAAACTAACCGGTGCTAAATTTTAAAGATTATCTATATACCAATCATACAGTATCTTTACACCTTCGTTAACCTCAATTGAGTGTTTCCATCCCAAAGCATTTAGTTTCGAAACATCTGTAAGCTTTCTCATGGTGCCATCTGGCTTGGAACTATCGAACTTTAAATTTCCATTATACCCAATTGTCTCTTTTACATGATATGCGAGATTTCTAATTGAGATCTCTTTTCCAGTTCCAATATTTATATGACAGTTGCGTATCTCTTTTTCGCCTTTAGATAAATCGATAAAATCTACATTTTCCATAATATATACACATGCATCGGCCATTTCTTCACTCCACAAGAACTCGCGCATAGGAGCACCTGTTCCCCATAATGTTAAGCTGTCATCTGTAATTCCATATTTATTTAAAATTGCAGTAATCTCTTCATTAGAGCTTTTGCCTGATACGTGTTCAATTGGACGAGCATTTATATCTCTCCTGATAGCATCCCAATCGGACTCCATAAGTGCTTTGGACAAGTGAATTTTTCTTATTATTGCTGGTAAGACGTGGCTCTTCTCAAGATCAAAGTTATCGTTGGGTCCATATAAATTAGTAGGCATTACAGCTAAATAATTTGTTCCATATTGTATATTGAAACTTTCGCACATTTTTAGTCCTGCTATTTTTGCAATAGCATAAGGTTCATTTGTATATTCAAGGGGACCAGTCAACAATGCATCTTCTGACATTGGTTGAGGTGCCTCTTTAGGATAAATACATGTACTGCCTAAAAAGAGAAGTTTTTTTACACCATGTTTAAAACTTTCTCCAATTACATTGTTCTGAATCTGTAAATTTTTATAAATAAAGTCGGCCCTATAAACATTATTAGCAATAATACCTCCAACATGAGCTGCAGCAAGAAACACAATATCAGGCTTTTCATCTTCAAAGAAACGCGAAACAGCAGCATTATCAAGAAGATCTAATTCATTGTGAGTACGACCCACCAGATTTGTATAACCTTTATCTTTAAGATTTTTCATGATTGCAGAACCAACAAGTCCTCTATGTCCTGCTACATATATTTTTGATGATTTATTTATCATATTTAAACAAACTATTTTTCAATTGCTTTTAACATATCTCAAATCATGTCTTACCATCTTAGACACCAGCTCCTTAAATGAGGTTCTACGGGGATTCCAACCTAGAACTGTCTTAGCCTTGGCAGGATCACCAATCAACAGCTCAACTTCGGCAGGTCTGAAATACTTGGGGTCTACCTCCACAACAACCTCACCTGTATCGCTATTTATTCCCTTCTCATCAATTCCTTTTCCTTCCCAAACTAACGAAATACCTGCTTCTTGAAATGCAACCTGACAAAACTCTCTAACAGTATGAGTTTCACCAGTAGCAATTACAAAATCTTCAGGAATATCATGTTGCAACATCAGCCACATACACTCAACATAATCGGGAGCATATCCCCAATCTCGTTTAGCATCCATATTACCCAAGTATAGCTTATCTTGCAATCCTTGCGCTATTCGTGCAGCGGCAAGAGAAATCTTTCGTGTCACGAAATTCTCTCCACGACGCTCACTTTCATGATTAAATAAAATACCATTAACGGCAAACATTCCATAAGATTCACGATAGTTTTTAGTAATCCAGAAACCATATAACTTAGCTACACCGTATGGACTGCGTGGATAAAATGGAGTAGACTCATTCTGAGGTATCTCTTGAACCTTTCCATACAATTCAGAGGTAGATGCTTGATAAATGCGTGTTTTATTCTCAAGTCCTAATATACGAACCGCTTCTAACAATCTTAAAGTTCCAACTGCATCGGTTTCTGCAGTATATTCAGGGATATCAAAACTTACTTTAACATGACTCTGTGCTGCAAGATTATAGATTTCGTCGGGCTGTATAGATTGAATTATTCTAATAAGTGAACTGGAATCGGTCATGTCGGCATAATGAAGGTTTATAGCCCGCTTTTGTTTCATATCCCGAACCCATTCTTCAAAATATAAATGTTCGATACGTCCTGTATTAAATGAGGATGACCTTCTTAAAGTTCCGTGAACCTCATATCCTTTCTCGAGAAGAAATTCTGCCAAATAGGAACCGTCTTGACCGGTAATTCCTGTAATTAAAGCAACTTTATTCATTTTAGATTAGCTTAGATATTATTTTTAGACCTATGTAAATGTAGTATTAATAATGTTATCAAGCAAACAGTAGATAAAAGTCGATATTTTTATTGTCAATTATATTATTATACTAAATTTGCACTATTGGCTTAATCATTTTTTGAAAATTGGTATTAAACAGTTTGGATTATGAGAAAAACAATATTAATTCTAATTCTCGGATTTTTATCATTTGTAAATGCTCAGGCTCAGTATGACAACCACATAAGAATTTCAGGAGGTATGGGATCTACTATAAACTCACAGCGTGATAAGAAACTTGGCATGGGTGGGGATGTAAGCTGGCTTACTACTGACAATTTAATCTCGTTGAATTACAATAACTTTTTTACATTAGGTATTAAAGCGCATAATAACCCATATGGTGAGGGGAAATTTATTTCGAGTATATTGAATAAAAAAAATGATGCTTTTAACTATATTATGCCTTTTGCAGGATATAGAATAACTCAGCATGGTGTTGAAAACGGATTCTTTATAGAACCGCGAATTGGTGCAGTTTTTGGCTCGGGTTACAGTGCATTTGCGTTTGCTCCAATAGCAGGTTATGCGTTTAGTAATTTCGACATATCAATTTATGGAGATATGGGATTTGGCAGTGAAGAAAATGCAATATTAAAAACTAATTTTTACACCATTGGAGTTAGTTTTGCATATACCCTCAAACTATAACAGTATAGCTAAAATCACTCACCATACATCTTTTTATAATAACTCATGTAATCTCCACTTGTTACATGATCTAACCAATCTTGGTTATCCAGGTACCAGCGAACAGTTTTTTCTAATCCCTCTTCAAACTGTAGCGATGGCTCCCATCCAAGTTCATTTTTAATTTTACATGCATCTATTGCATACCGCAGGTCATGCCCTGCCCTATCTGTAACGTATGTAATCAATTTTTCTGACGTACCTTCAGCTCTGCCTAACAATCTATCAGAAACCTTCACTAATAGATGAATCAAATCTATATTTTTCCATTCATTGAACCCTCCAATGTTGTATGTCTCACCTACACTACCTTTATGAAATATAATATCTATTGCTCGCGCATGATCTTCTACATACAGCCAATCTCTAACATTCTCTCCTTTGCCATAGACTGGTAATGATTTATTGGAACGAATATTATTTATAAAAAGCGGAATAAGTTTCTCTGGAAACTGATATGGACCGTAATTATTAGAGCAATTTGAAATAACGATTGGCAAACCATATGTATCACGGTATGCTCTTACGAAATGGTCGGAAGAAGCTTTAGACGCTGAATATGGAGAATGTGGGTCGTATGAGGTTTTCTCTGTAAAAGGAGCATCTCCAAATTCAAGTGCTCCATAAACTTCATCAGTAGATACATGATAAAACAGCTTGCTGTTAAAATCTTTACCCCAATACTCACGAGCAGCTTGCAACAAATTAAGAGTACCAAGTACATTTGTTCTGGCAAAAGAAAATGGATCTGTAATTGAGCGATCAACATGACTTTCTGCTGCAAGATGAATTACTCCATCAATATTATGTGTCATAAAAAGATCATTCATAGCTTCGAAATCACAAATATCACCTTTAACAAATGAATAGTTTGGTTTATCCTCAATATCTTTTAGATTAAGTAAATTACCTGCATAGGTTAGTGAATCAAGATTAATGATTTTGTAATCATGATATTTGTTAACAAAAAAACGAACAACATGAGAACCAATAAAGCCGGCACCTCCGGTAATTAATATATTTCTTTTTTCCATATCAAATTGTTTTTGCAGTGATTTAAAGGGGCCTTAATTAATTTTATTTACACCCATCTTAATATTTTTGATAATTATGCTAATTGCATGAATTATAATTCACTGAAAGGTGGATTTATTTTATCTTTTTCTGATAAGATTATATCTTCAACAGGTAGTTTCCAGTCGATATTCAAATCTTCATCATCCCACTTAACACCTTCTGAATGTGCAGGTGAATAATAGTTATCGCATTTATATTGACAAATTGCTTCATTGCTTAATACAATAAAGCCGTGAGCAAAACCTTGAGGTATAAATATCTGCAACTTGTTTTCATGCGAGAGTTCCACAGCAACATGCTTTCCATATGTTGGTGAATCTTTGCGGATATCAACTGCAATATCCAATATATTACCCTTTACTACTCTTACTAGTTTTGCCTGGGCAAATGGTGGTTTTTGAAAATGCAACCCTCTTAGTACTCCATATTTTGAACAACTTTCGTTGTCCTGCACAAAAACAGTATTACACACTTTTTGCTCAAACTCTTTTTGTGAGAAAGATTCAGTAAAGTACCCTCTGTTATCTCTATATATTTTTGGCCTGACTATTATTAGTCCTTCAATCTCAGTTTTAATAACCTCCATAAAATCAACCTAATTCTACTATTTTTAATAGATACTGTCCATATTGGTTTTTCTTCATGGGTTCTGCAATTCGTTTCAAATCTTCTTTTGTAATCCAGCCATTACTCCATGCAATTTCTTCTATACATGCAATTTTTAGTCCTTGACGCTTTTCGAGAACTTCTATAAATGTGGATGCTTCTGAGAGTGAATCGTGCGTACCAGTATCAAGCCATGCAAACCCCCTGCCTAAAATCTGAAGATTGAGTTGTTTTAATTTCAGGTAATTGTCGTTTACAGTAGTTATTTCTAGCTCTCCCCTCTCAGATGGTTTTATTTTTTTTGCTATATCAACAACACTATTTGGATAAAAATATAGTCCAACCACAGCGTAACCTGATTTTGGTTCAACAGGCTTCTCCTCTATTGACAACACTTTTCTATTCTCATCAAACTCCACTACACCATACCTCTCGGGATCATTAACATAGTATCCAAATATTGTAGCTTGATTTTGATTCTCAGTATCCTCAACCGCTTGTTGCAACATCAACCTGAAGCTCTGTCCATAAAAAATATTATCGCCCAGTATAAGGCAAACAGAGTCATCTCCAATAAAATCTTCGCCAATGATAAAAGCTTGAGCAAGTCCATCGGGGCTTGGCTGTTCGGCGTACTCAAAATTGACTCCATATTCAGACCCATCACCTAACAACCGTTTAAAAGCAGGCAAATCTGCTGGAGTGGATATAATTAATATATCTCTGATACCTGCAAGCATTAAGGTTGAGATTGGATAATAAACCATTGGTTTATCAAAAATGGGAAGCAACTGTTTAGATACCCCTTTTGTGATGGGGTATAATCTTGAACCTGAACCACCGGCTAAAACAATACCTTTCATATTATTATCGTTTTACACTGTTTATGACAAAGATATAAAATTTTAGTAATCGCCCTCTTATTTATTATGTATTTACAATTGAGTTAAATTAAACTAGATTTTATTAATCAAGTCGGGTCTGAGGCGTTTAGTTCTTTCAACAGACTGCTCATGCCGCCACTCTTGAATCTTTCTTTCATGCCCAGATAAAAGTACTTCTGGCACTTTCCATCCTTTATAATCTGAAGGTCTTGTATATACAGGTGGAGCAAGTAGATTGTCTTGAAAGGAGTCGGATAAAGCCGACTGTTCATCTCCAATTGCTCCTGGAATTAACCTTACAACTGCATCTGCTATAACTGCAGCAGCCAGTTCTCCTCCTGTTAAAACAAAATCACCTATTGATATCTCTTTTGTAATCAGATGCTCCCTAACACGATAGTCTACACCTTTGTAGTGCCCACAAAGAATTATCAGATTATTAAGTAGAGAAAGTTCATTTGCTGTAGATTGCACAAACTGCACTCCATCGGGTGTGGTGAATATTACTTCATCATAATCCCGCTTAGATTTTAATTTTGAAATAACTCTGTCGATTGGCTCAATTTGCAAAACCATTCCTGCTTCACCACCATAAGGATAATCATCTACTCTTTTGTGCTTGTCGAGTGTATAATCGCGTAAATTGTGAAGTTCAAATTCTACAAGTCCTTTATCCTGCGCCCTTTTAAGGATGCTAGTATGAATAGCCCCTTCAATCATTTCAGGAAGCACAGTTATTATATCAATTCTCATTTTATCTCAAAGATAAATTTAACAATTATTCATTTATAAACTACCTATTATCAATTTGAGGGTGTAGTTTCACCCTGCTGAGAACCGCTCTCGCCTTGCAAAACATCCTCATTTGTAATACTTCTTTGAACCCTTTTCATCGAACTCTTTAGGTCGCCAAAACGATAAGTAACACTTAATCTAAGATTGCGCATAGGATTCATATTAATACTTTTTTGGCTGAAACCTACACCTGTTGTTGTTGATGAAATCTCACGATATTTGGAAAAGACATCTTGAGCATTTATTGTAAGATCAAGTTTTTTGTTGAGGAAGCTCTTCATCAAGCTAAATGAGTAGAAGTAAAATGGCGATTGTACAGTTTGTAGCTGAATACGATTCATAAACAGACCTCCGTTGGCCCCAATCCTTAAATCATATGGCAATGTATAAGTCAGACCTCCAAAAGCACGGCCAGAAAATCCGCTATTACTCAAACCACTTCCATCATTACTCTTAATATCAGTATAATTCATGCCTCCATTGAGGTAAGTTCGTATACTTACAGTGGGAGTCCAGCTTACATATATATTTGTTCCAATAGTCTGATTTTTTCCAATATTGCCATATGTATTATTTGTTACTCCATTTTCATCAATAAAACTCCGTGCAGACACAGCATTTTGAGCAAATGAATATGATAAAGTAGCGTTGAAATTGATTTTCTGACTGAAAGAGCCATAATTTAAATTAAAGTTGTGTTGCTGCTCCGAATCCAGATTGGGATTACCGTAACTTATATTGTTCGGGTCCATGTTGTTGATATATGGATTTAGGTACCATATACCTGGTCGTGAAATTCGCATATTATACCCTGCCCTTAAATTTTGAGTCATACCTAACTGATACGAAACTGTTGCAGATGGTATAAGATCAAAAAAGTTTGTTTTTATTGAATCTGTAGAGTTACTCATAAAATATATATCCTGATGAGTATGCTCACCTCTTAATCCAATTTTAAACCCAGCTTTACCGGTTTTATAGCTATATCCAACATACCCGGAAGTTATATTTTGCTTATGATCCAAATCATTTTTTCTGCTTAAATCGGGTTTCCAAACACCATTATCCACATCGAAATAGGTGTGATCGCCTCTACTTGAGTTATCTCTGAAAATATATTTTAATCCGGCTTCAACTCCATGTTTACCATCTAGTGGATTAACATAATCAATTTGCGAAGTATGTTCCTGTCCTCCTGCATCGTTAGAACTTCTCAGCTTATAACCACTTTCATAGTAAAAATCACCTGTAACTTCATCATATTCACTTTCAAACTCGCTGTCGTTTGGGTTATTCTCAAAACGATAAGACAGAGTTAACATTTCACCTTTCTTTTTAAAGCTACGTTGATAATCGGCAGATAGCGTTATACCACCAAAGTTTCCTATACTATTGCTATTAGTAATATATGAATACTGACGAATTCCTTCTGAACTTGCCATCATGTTGGAAAGCGACTTAAACTCTCCACCAAAGCGTGATGCAGAAATATTAAACAGATTTGCGGTATCGGGTTCGTAACTCATTGTTCCATTTAAAAACAATCCGCCTCCATTACTTTTGGAATTTCCTGTTTGAGATAGTATATTTATGGGACTAGGCGGAAATTCTTCTCGTACAAAGTTTGATTCGGACTTAGGACGATCGTGATTGAAATAGCCTACATTTCCTGAAAAACCAAGTTTACCATATTTTGTTGCTAAATAAGCATTTGCCCCATAGCCGCCAAATGTATCACCATTTGCTCCTACAGATCCCGAATAGCCATCATCTACTCTCTTATCTGTTACAATATTAATGATTCCTCCAATACCTTCTGCATCATATTTTGCACCTGGATCAGTAATCACCTCAACATCTTTCACACTGTTTGCAGGCATACTTTTTAATACTTGTGAAGGATTACTTGAAATCATATTGGAGGGTTTGCCATTTATATATATTTTGAAGTTAGAAGATCCTTTCAGCTGAATTTCATCCTCGCCATCAACAGTAACAAGAGGCACTTTACGTAGCAAATCGAGTACATTTGATGTTGATGATTCAGGATCATCTTTTGCAGTTTATCAATTTCTACTTTCACTAAAGGACGTTGAGCGGTAACACTCAACTCATCCAACTCAGTAGATGACTCTATCATAGTAATAACACCCATATCGAGTGTTTTATCCGAATCTGTTATTTCAACAGATTCAACTACTTCATCCATACCTACAAAATTGAATGTAAATATGTACGCACCTTGCTCTAATGCTGTAGTAAATGTACCATTCTCTTTGGTAGCTAATTTCTTGAGGTTAACATTTGGAGTTGAGCTTTTTGCTACTGATATTGTAGCATATGGCAATCCATTGTTATCAGATGAGACCAACTTACCATGCACAGTAATAGTCTGAGCCGATGCTGTAATAATAAACAGATAGCTCATTAAAAATAAAAATGTATGTTTCATTTAAATTTTGTGGTTATAAATAGTTTTCGTGTAATGTTGTAAAATTATGTAAAAGTATATATAATATTGGATTAATAGTGTTGAATAATATACCGTTAATCATTTTTAACCCTATGATAAAACGAATTATTTATTCTTTAGTCGTCCGCTTTTCCTTAGTGCCTGGTCCAATATCCACTGGATTTGGCCATTCACACTTCTGAATTCGTCTGCCGACCATTTTTCTATAGCCTCCATTGTCTCAGAATCTAATCTTAGTGCAAAATTTTTTGTTGTTTTCTCTTTTTTTGCCATCTTTCATTCACCTTATCTTTCCAAGTTTTGATAGTGTACTTTCTAGAGATTCGGGATGCTGTGTAC
Organism: uncultured Proteiniphilum sp.; assembly: GCA_964478295.1. Classification (GTDB taxonomy): domain Bacteria; phylum Bacteroidota; class Bacteroidia; order Bacteroidales; family Dysgonomonadaceae; genus Proteiniphilum. The sequence goes on from CAYZHS010000001.1 coordinate 21,903, forward strand.
CAATCAATAATTTTTTTCCGTTACTAAGTTCCACTTGCAATCCCATTTTTCCTTTCATAATATATGCAGTTTTTCGAAGACCTCTCTTTCTAATACCCCAACCACCAAATTCAACAAAAGGTTTATATTTCCTGATATATACTTTATCGATTACACTCCAATCTATAAATTTATATCTGAATTGAAACGGAAAATATCTTACATAAATACCTTCAGCATTAATAAATGTTTGCAGCTTAGTAAAAAAGGACAGAACTACTGAGAACAGTAAAACTGCTATTGTTGTTAATATTAACGCCAAATCACTCATTGGCTTATCTCCAAACTGCTCATTATAGCCAACCTGCCTTATTAAACCTGTAGTAAATATCAAGTTAACTAACAGAAGGATAATCCATATTAGCCAATTTTGATGTTGCTCCTCTTGAAAGTATATCTTTGAATTCTTCATTTATTCATTGCAATAATTGTATTGAAATTTTATATTTCTAAGAATGCATTTTACATCAAAACTACTGATATAGAGATCCGGTATTTAGTACAGGTTGTGCCGATTCATCTGAACATAATACAACTAATAGATTGCTCACCATGGCAGCTTTTTTGTCGCTATCTAATTCAACAATACCTTCATCTTCTATTTTATCTAATGCCATCTTTACCATTGTAACAGCACCTTCCACAATCTTCTCACGAGCAGATATTATTGCTTCTGCTTGTTGACGACGCAACATTACAGCTGCAATTTCAGGCGCATAAGCAAGGTAGTTTATACGTGCTTCCACTACTTCTATTCCAGCCATATCAAGTCTGCAGTTAAGTTCTTTTTCAAGATCTTCATTTATTACATCTCCGCCCGACCTTAATGTAATTTCTTCATCTGCAATTAAGCTGCTATCATATGCATATTTGCCTGCTATTAAACGAAGTGCTGCATCACTCTGCACGTCTACAAAGTTCTCAAAAGCATCCATCTGCTTACTTACAGTAAAATTCTTAGACCCTACACTTACCGGACCTGCAGCTGCAATTGTTTGCGAGTCGATTTCAAACATCGCTTTATATGTATCTTTTAGCTTCCAAACCATTACTAATCCAATTAAAACTGGATTACCAACTTTATCATTTACTTTAATTGGACTTGGATTTAAATTTCTGGCACGTAGAGACAATCTCTTCTTTGTCATAAAAGGATTTATCCAAAAAAAACCTGTATCCTTTAAGACACCTTTGTACTTACCAAAGAAAATCATAACAACAGCCTCGTTAGGCTCTAGCTTAGTGAAACCCAAAAGATTTAAAAACCACATAATTAAAAGCAACAATCCACTCACAATTCCCCAGACTCCCTGTATAAATAGAAAGAAAACTACAAAAGGCAGTAGAACTTCAATAAAGATCATTAAAAACCCATTGATCTTAAGTCCTTTAAATTTAAATTCTTTTGATTCCATAAAGCAAAAATTAATATGATATTATTTTGATATCACAAAGATATCTATACATTTTTAATATGCAACTATTTTTGACAATAATTTCATTCTATATTTTCAAACTTTCCCTATCTTTAAACGTTGATAGAAAAATGAATATACCCTCTTAATAAATTATATTTTGCCACAAAAGACCTTACTTATTACAATTACTTTGCTATTTCTAATTGCTTATATATATACTGGAGTTAGAATATACAAGATATTACCTATCTACATTTTTCCTCGTACTTTATTAATTATACTGTTTACTCTGGGAATAGTTGGAGTAATTATATTTTTTGCATTTGGAGAAAAAATGCCATCTATTGTATCTAAAGGTTTATATAGCTTCAGCACTTTTTGGATTATTGCTTTTCTATATCTTTTTCTGACAGTTCTACTGATTGATATTTTCAGAGTATTGAATTATATTTTTCACCTGATAGATAAAGAAAAAATTGTTTCAATTTTTCAAGAAAACGCATTTACATCAATTATAATATTTGTAATTGTAACTTCTATATTGATTTTTGGGAACTTACAGTACCGCAACAAAAGAAGACAACTGATTTCTATTTCTTCAAACAAAATAGAAGACCCTGTAAGAATCGTGGGAATAAGTGATTTACATATTGGATATACTATATCTGCAAAAGAGGTTTCAGAATGGGTAACTACTATTAATTCAGAGAAACCAGACATAGTAATTATTGCCGGAGATATTGTAGACAACCATATGCGTCCATTATTTGAAGACTCTGTTTCTAAAGTTTTAAATCAAATAAATGCTCCTATGGGTGTCTATGCAAGCACTGGCAACCATGATTTAATGTTTGCTGTAAACGAAGATGAAGATTTTTATGAAAGATCGGGTATCACACTTCTGAGAGATTCACACATAAATTTAAATGGAATTACAATAATTGGACGTGATGATTACACAAACTTAAAGAGAAAAAACTTAGATATGATTACAAAACATATCGACATGTCTTCGTTCACAATTTTACTGGATCATCAGCCTGTTAAACTTAATGATGCAGTAAAAAATGACATAGATTTTCAATTATCGGGTCACACTCATCGCGGACAGGTATTTCCTATTTCACTAATTACAGATGCACTTTTTGAGCTTTCTCATGGTTATCTTAAAAAAGAGGAGACTCACTTTTATGTATCAAGTGGTTTAGGTATTTGGGGTGGAAAATTTAGAATAGGCACGAGATCAGAATATTTGGTACTCGATTTAAAACCCTCTTAAAAATTTAGATTATAAATATAAATAACATTTATGCGTGCACTTATAAATGCTTTCATAATACACCTCACTCTCAACGTTCTTGTATTCTTAAGAGGTTGGTATATTTTTGACCATAAAAAATGGGCAAGAGTAATACTTATTTTTGTTTTTGCTATTGAACTTATTGTTTATACTATTGGCTTTATTTTCTATCGCCATCTTCCTGAACAAATAACTCAAATCATAAGAGTTATGGGTACAAGCTGGATGTTGTTAGTAATGTATACTGGAGCTATTTGGTTAATAACCGATCTTATATATATATTTATTTATAGAATTAAATTGAAATCGTGGAAAATTAAAGAACAATCTCACAAGTACAAGATTGGCGTGTTTTTGATAACATTTGTTATTGTGCTTGCTGTTATGGCACATGGGCATTACAAATTTTTAAATCCAGTAGTTCAACAAGTTCCTATATCAATTAATAAAAGTAATGAAAAGCTGGATTCTGTAAGAATTGCTGTAATTGGAGATTTGCATTTGGGATGGATGATTAACAGGGATCACACAAAGCGTTTTGTCGACCTGATCATGTCTCAGAGTCCAGATTTAATATTATTTGTAGGAGACATAATAGATTCTAATATCGATCCTATACTAGAACAGAAAATGGATGAGGAGCTAGCACGGCTTAATGCTCCTTTAGGTGTATTTTCATGCACTGGCAATCATGAATATCGATATGATGCTGAAGATAAAATTAAATTATTAAATGATGCTGGAATTACAATGTTGAGAGATAATGCTGTATTAATAGATAGTGCTTTTTATGTAATTGGCAGAGAAGATAAAACTGTTTATAACAGAAAATCACTAGAAGTTATTCTTAATGAACAAAGCATCGATAGAACAAAACCAATAATCGTTTTAAACCACACACCAGATAAGTTAAGAGAGGAGTCTGAAGCAGGTGTTGATATCGCTCTCTATGGCCATACTCATCACGGACAAGCATTTCCTGGCAACATTGCAACAGACATTGTGTTTGAAGTTGCACACGGATATAAGAAAAAAGATAACACACATGTATATGTTACATCTGGTATTGGCCTGGTAGGGCCTCAGTTCCGCATCGGAACAGTTTCTGAAATTGCTATGCTTAATGTCAGATTTAAAAATTAATATTAAAGAAGTTCTATTGCTTTATCGAGTTGCACTGAATGTGATCCTTTAATAAAGATATAACGATCTTTAATTGGATTATTTTTAAGAAACAGATTCAATTCAACAACACTTTCAAAGAACTTATGCATATCATCTTGCAGAATATAATCTTTAAAGGCGTTACCCACAAAGTAAATTTCCATTTTAGATTTATCTGTAATGTACGAAACCATCTTTTTGTGTTCTTCTTTACTTAATTCCCCCAATTCTTTCATTTCGCCTAAAATAGCCATTTTGGGCAAAGAAGATGGTATAGAAATAAAGAAATCGAAAGAGGTCTTCATACTTGTAGGATTTGCATTATATGTATCGATAATTAAGTCATTACTGCTAGTTCGCATGAACTGTGAGCGATAATTTGTTGGCTCATAATCTTCTAGAGCTGAACTAATTCGCTCAGCATTTATACCAAAAAATTTAGATACAGCTACTGCAGCTATAGCGTTATCAAAATTGAACTCTCCAACAAGCCTTGTTTTTACACGATATGAACTATCAAAGAAACTCCAGTCGAACTCCAAAAATGGAGTTGCATCTGCAATCGTACCTGAAGCAAACAATGAAGGGTCGTTTTTGCCATATAAAATACGGTCCATTCCTTCAGACATATCATACAAAATTGAGTTATCTCTGTTCACAAAAACTTTACCTTCATTCTCACGAATAAAATCATAAAGTTCACCTTTAGTCTTAACAACATTCTCAAAAGTACCAAACCCCTCAAGATGCGCTCGTCCCACGTTGGTTATAATACCATAATCAGGCTCTGCTATCTCACATAGCTCCTTTATATCCCCAGGATGATTGGCACCCATTTCTACAACCCCAATCTCATGCGACCTGTTCATTGAAAGCAGAGTAAGTGGAACACCAATATGATTATTAAAGTTACCCTGAGTTGATGCAACTTTAAATTCTCGAGATAATGATATAGAAATTAATTCTTTGGTAGTTGTTTTACCATTGGTACCCGTAATCCCTATAATTGGCATCTTTAACTTTTTACGATGATAGTTGGCAAGCTGCTGCAACGTTTTAAGCACGTTATCAACTAATATTATATGATCATTTACTTTATTTTCGTCCCATTCATCAACTACCGCATATGCACACCCTGACCTAAGTGCTTCTTCTGCAAACAAGTTCCCGTTAAATCTATCTCCTTTTAATGCAAAGAAGATAGAATCTTTTATGCACATCCTAGAATCGGTAGTTACAGTTGGATATTTGCAATAGATGGAATAAAGTTCTGCTATGTTCATGATTTAATTATCAAAAACTTATAGTCCAAGTTTACTTGCGATATTTGCAGGTATTGCATCTTTATGAAGCACAACACTCAAAGTCTTATATTTAACAAAAGGGAATGACGCGTACCATAAACCGCTATAAGGTCCAGTATCACCCCATGAGTTTTTCACCATAAAATATTTATTTCCATTCTGATCAGTAGCAATACCATAAATCTGCATACCATGATCATCTGTAGTCTGATAGTTGTCAAAAGCCTCTTGACGCATCTCTTGACTTATCTTTTTCTCAGCTAATATTTCACTGCCAATTCGTGACCTCAAACTTGCATCACGCTCTCTTGATGACTGCCCTAACCAATGCTCCTGGTCGCTCCCTGCATTCTCCGGAGAATTTTCATCTGGAACTACAGCTATTCCTGACCTGGAAAATCCCACTTCGCTTACATCTGAGGCCCAAGCAATTGTATAACCGCTCATTACTGCATTCTCCATAACCTCCATAAATTCGTCAACTGGTAAATTGTATGAAAGTGCCCATCTCCAGTTATCTGGAACTTCAATCGGAAATGCTTTGTAAAATGGATGATGGTTAAATGAAGTTAGTGATATATAGACATCTTGGTTTATTCCCAAGTACTCTGCAAAAGAGTGAGGTGTATATTCTTTACCTTTAAATATAAAGGTTTCAGGCACTTCTCCAAAATAGTTATCTAATATAGACTTGTAGCCATTGAACCATACAGGAGTCAAATTACGTGAACCAATTATACCACTCATGTATGCGGAAAGAACTTTATCAATTTCACCATGATCATGATTTTCTGAGCCATAATTTAAACCTTTATATGCTTCTTCGGGTATAATGCCAAAATCATTAATAGTCTCTACAACATCAGCAAATGAACCTCCTGGCGAGAAATTCAAACTTCCATGAAGACGAGCGTATTTTTTTGCTTTATCTTCATAATTTTTTCTAACAATATACATATCAGAGAGATCAAATTCTCCCTTACCCATCCTTATCAATTCAGATTCTAGCAGACCTACTCCTGAAAAACTCCAGCAAGTTCCTGAACTAGATTGGTTTTTCACAGACGTAATTGGATTTTCTTTTACAACACTGAAGTTATATGCTTCTTGAGCTGAAAGTGCTATTGCTATTAACAAAAGCGAAAAAATCATGAAGTACTTTCTCATTTCTATATATTATTTTATTTTAGGTTCAGATTTTCAACAAAATAAAATTTGTTTTATAAATTATCACATTGCTACAGTTTGCTACAGTAATATTGTAGGGCTATAATTATTAGCTTAAATACCAAATAACAAATATAGCTTAAATTCAGAGAAAAGTCAAAATAAGAGGTATCTTTGCTCTCTAATTATTGAAAATTATGGATGATTTGAAACCTAAAAAAAGAAGGGGCCATAAAGGCTTAAAGTGGTTTATAGGCATTTTGATTATTGCACTCAGCATATTTGTATATATCAGATATTATTATGTATTTGGAACAGGGGTAAAATCTGGCGAACTTAACTATCTAGTTTACAAAGGTGTCATCTTCAAGACTTATGAAGGTAAACTTATTCAATCGGGATTTCGTGCCGACAAGCCAGGTGGTTTACAGTCAAATCAATTTGACTTCTCTGTTGAAGATGAAGAAATTGCAAAGATTTTGATGATTTCAAGTGGTAAAAATGTTCAACTCCATTATAAGGAATATTTTGGAACATTACCTTGGCGTGGATATACAAAGTTCATAGTTGATAGTATAGTTTCTATTGAGGAACCAAAAAGTCCAGATATATCTGAAGATATTACTCCATATATTATTGAATCATTGTGAATAAATAGACAATGGCAAAGAAAAAATATTATGTGGTGTGGAAAGGCATTACTCCTGGAATATACTCCAGTTGGGATGAGTGTAAAATGCAGGTGTTTGGTTATGAAAAAGCTCAATATAAATCTTTTTCATCATTTGAGGAAGCTCAAAAAGCCTTCAATGATAATCCCTGGAAACACTTAAACACAAAAAACACTAAATCCTTAAACAACTCTTCATCAGAACTAAAAGAGATTATCCGTAAGAGTGTTGCTGTTGACGCTGCTTGTAGCGGTAATCCCGGTTTAATGGAATACCGGGGAGTTTATGTTGCAGATAACACAGAAATCTTCCATGTTGGACCATTAGAAGAAGGCACCAATAATATTGGAGAGTTTTTAGCTATAGTACACGCACTTGCTCTTTTGAGTAAAAATGGAAAAGATGAGCCAATATATTCAGATAGTGTGAATGCAATAAAATGGGTCGACAATAAAAAATGCAATACTAAATTAAAGAAAACCAACAAGAACATGGCTATCTTTGAAATGATAGATCGCGCTGAAAAATGGCTCAACCTTAACACATACTCCAATAAAATATTAAAGTGGGAGACAAAGAAATGGGGTGAAATCCCAGCAGATTTTGGGAGAAAATAATTTAATCTTCTTCCTCTTCAAATTCAAGATAATATGGTTTTGGAGCTTGTAGATTGGGAAACATTTTGCGTACGTTCACAGCTACAGTATCTGCAAACTCCACAACATCCAAATTAAGTGATCTAGCTGCTTGCAAATAAACTTCCCTTATCGACATATCACCTTCATCTGTTTCGCAAAACATCCTATCAAGAGGGATAAGTTGCATAGAATCAACATTTATATTTTCTCCTACAGAAAAGTAAAAGCCATCATTAATTAATTTCTTTGTAAGGTCAGGTTTTCCACGATAACCATGAATAATCCATGGCTGATTGGGGTTAGTTTCTTTTTTCACTTTTAATAATTCTTCCCAAGCTTTTACACAATGAATAATAACTGGTTTTTCTAATTTCTCAGACAACTCAATATGCTTTTTAAAAACGGGAGTTTGTATTTCAAAAGAAGGTCCTTTTAATTTATCAAGACCAGTTTCCCCTATCGCTACTATTCTTGAGCTAGATGCTATTTCTGTAAGATATGCCATTTGAGTATCACTATCTTCAGAATACCACGGGTGTATGCCACACGAAAAAGAGTGTCGATGGTGAAGTTCTTTAGCTACCTCAAATTCAAGCGAATAAACATCGAAGATACAGGAATGATAGGGATCATCCTTATCTTCTGAATAAATCTGGTGTGTGTGTACGTCGTAAATTTCCATACAATATTAAATCCTATGCTTTCGTTTACAAGTTTTTGTCTTCGCCTCAGGTACAGGATCATACCCAGATCCTCCCCAAGGATTACAGCTTAAAATGCGTTTGGCAGACAAATAAGAACCTCTAAATGGTCCATGTTTCTTTAATGCTTCAATCGTATATTGCGAACATGTTGGTGTATAACGACATGAAGGCGGTAATAGTGGTGAAATAACCCCTCTATAAAAATATACAGGGATTAATAAAAGCCATGTAACAAATATACTAAGAACTTTTAATATTTTCATCTATTTTATTACATGATAATTTATTGGCAATTTCCATCAATCCTTTCTTGATGCCCTTCTCAATTGTTTTGTAGTTGGTCAACTCATCTTTCACAAAAACAAATGCAATATCGAAATGACTGGATTCAAATTTCTTGACACCATTAAGATAATGCTTGTTCAATCGGTAGGCTTCTCTGATAAGTCGTTTGAGTCGATTACGTTTTACAGCTGATTTTATCCTCTTTTTGGGAACAGAAACAAGTATCGATATAGAAGATGGAAGTGAGAAATCGGTCTCTAGATAAACCACTCTTAGTGGATATGCCACAAACGATTTCCCTTTAGAGAAAAGGGCTTCTATCCTTTTTTCACCAGTAACCTTCTCTTCTTTATTTAACTTACAGTTTGCAATGTCGCTCATAGATAAAAGCATTCCTACGAAAGCAATTACTTTAACAAAGATAATCTTTTTTGGAATCCAGTATCAGGCTTTATAAAAAAAAGATGAATATAAAATCATTTGCTATGATGCTTATGATTTTCCTTAAGAAAAGCATCTAATGCAGCTGCCATTGAAGGGTATTCCGGTTGTGGAGCCTCACAATCCAGCCTCAATCCTGCATCTTCTACGGCCTTTGCAGTAGTACTTCCAAAACAGCCAATAGCTGCATCACCTTGTTTATAGTCAGGGAAATTTTTCACTAAAGACTGAATTCCAAGTGGACTAAAGAATATTATCATATCATAATCCATCTTTTCATCTTCAGGAAAATCTGAACTCACTGTTCTATACATTACGCTTTTTGTATAGTTAAGTTTTTTACGATCTAAAAACTGAGTTACTTCGTCGTTATGCTCTTCAGGAACCGGAAACAAAAACTTCTCCTTTGAATGTTTTGTAAACGGATTGTTAAGTCCCTCAATTTTACCTGTTTGGCTAAAAAATATTTTTCTTTTTCTGTAAACTATGTATTTCTGAAGATAAAGAGCAACCGTTTCTGATACACAGAAATATTTCATGTCTTCAGGTATGGTTATCTTCATCTCTTCACATAATGAAAAGAACTTATCCACGGCAGTTCTGGATGTTAATATGATTGCAGTAAAATCTAAAATATTAATCCGTTGTTGACGGAACTCTTTCACAGAAAGTCTGTCCACCTTTATAAAAGGGTAGAAATGAACTTCTAGATTATACTTTTCCGCTATATCAAAATAGGGAGACTTTTCACTACTAGGTTTGGGCTGGGAGATAAGAATACTCTTTACTTTACGGGCACTCATATTATAATATTTCCTGCAATACTAATTAATAAAACTACTCCTTTGTAAAAAATTAAATATGGAGCAATTTCAGTTCCGCAAAGGTACGCAAAAAAATAAAAACCACCTACTTTATTTTTAACAAAAATATTAAAGAGTTCAACCACAACAAATATCCTGCTGATAATAATTATGAAAAGTATTATATACTGAATCAATTCTCTTATTTCTGGGAGGTATAAGTAAAGAATTGTGGGCAGAAAAAGAATAATACCAATAAACTCCAGTAGCCTAAAATACCTGTTTTTCCAATTCTTAATATCGTTTTGAAGAAAAAAAGAAGAGATAATTCTGTAAATTAAAAACTTAACTCCTGCAAGAATTGAGAGCAGTAAAAATATAATTAGAAAATTTACAGTAAAAGATTTAATGGATAGAAATGCGAAAATGTCGGACCAAATGTAGGTAAATATTATAATTGAAAACAGCAGAAGAGCTTGGAATATCATAAAAAACTCTCCCCAGACTTCTGCTGTTGTTACCTGCTCTTTATATGTGGCTGCCGACCTGCTTCTAAGAGATATTATCGTATTAAAGTTACCTGTTAGAGCAGTTCGCTCTCTGCTGAATAAAAATGAAAATACAACAAAACAGAGCAATAAGATGATAAAAAAAAGACTACCTATTCCCATGGGAAAACTCAACAAAGAGCCTTCTACTCCTTTTGAAATTAATGAGTAGGAGTTTTCAAAAGAAGAATCATTAAATAGGATTCCACTGTTTTTTGTAGACAAATATTCATATTGTCCAAAATTCCATCTAAGTGAATCTGATTTAAAAGATGTTTCTTCAGATCTCAAATAGACAGAAATTGAATCCTTTATAGTCTCAGGAAATAAATTGGGCACTGTTTTGCTCTCTTTTCGGCAAATTTACAATTCTTTAATGTGAAAAAAGAATTACTTTAATCTAAATTAAACGCCTCTTTTATTTTATCAACATAATCCAGTTTTTCCCATGTGAACAACTCTACGTCAAAATGAACAGATTGTTCCATATATCGCGACTTAAACTCTTTTCTCACTACTTTAGGTTCTCTTCCCATATGACCATAAGTAGCTGTCTCAAAATATATTGGATTGCGTAGCTTTAAGCGTTGTTCTATTGCTTTTGGTCTTAAATCAAAAAGCATTTTTATCTTATTTGCAATTTCAGAATCTGACAAACCTATCTTAGATTTGCCATACGTATCTATAAAGATATTCATCGGTTCAGCTACTCCAATTGCATATGAAATCTGAATTAGTACTTCAGAGGAAATTCCTGCAGCTACCATATTTTTAGCTATGTGTCGCGCAGCATATGCGGCAGATCTGTCAACCTTAGAGGGGTCCTTTCCTGAAAACGCACCACCTCCATGAGCTGCTTTACCACCATATGTGTCAACTATAATTTTCCTGCCTGTAAGACCGGTATCTCCAGTTGGGCCACCTATAACAAACTTACCAGTTGGATTTACATGATATTTAATATCACCATCAAAAAGCTTATGAACTCCCTTTCTTCGTTTATATTGCGCTTTTACCCTGGGAATTAATATTGTACGTATATCGGTTTCAATACGCGACCTCATTCTTTCATCTGCTTCCAGAGCTGCTTTTTCACCTTCTTTTCTGGGTTTTTCAAAATCATCATGCTGTGTAGATACTACAATTGTATCTATACGCAATGGGGTTCCATCGGCAGAGTATTCTATTGTAACTTGCGACTTTGAGTCGGGACGCAGGTAAGGCATCAATTCTGGCTCATTCTTTCTAATGTTTGCAAGCTCAATCAATAATGCATGACTCAAATCTAATGAAAGCGGCATATAATTATCAGTTTCATCAGTAGCATAACCAAACATCATACCTTGATCTCCGGCACCTTGATCCATTGGATCGGACTTCTGGTCAACACCTCTGTTTATATCATCAGACTGTTCGTGTATACTTGAAAAAACGCCACATGAATTGGCTTCAAAGCCATACTCACTTTTAGTATAACCTATTTTGGCAATAACGTTTCTTGCTACATCAGCAACATCTACATAGGCTTTAGATTTAACCTCACCAGCCAAAACAACCTGACCTGTAGTAACTAATGTTTCACAAGCAACTTTTGAATCACGATCATATGCTAAGAACTCATCCAGCAATGCATCAGAAATCTGATCTGCAACTTTATCCGGGTGTCCCTCCGAAACTGACTCGGAAGTAAATAAATAACTCATTTAGTAAATTTTTATGTTCTCTTCTTTCAATAGAAAAAAACGTCATTTAACAATATAGTAAGTAAACGACATTTGAACTGCAGCAGATATGTAAAAAGGAAAATGCAGAAATCGTTTTAGCATTTTTTTCTGTGGTTGCAAGCAGTCCAAATCTATCCACTTTTTAATTGAGTGCAAAGGTAACAATAATATATAAATCAGCTGAAAAATAAAAGTTAAATTGTATATATCAACATTTCACACAAGAATATTTTCCGACTTCAATATCTCTTCTAAATTTACATCTTCTGTATAATGTATAGTTTTGAAACCCATTTTTTTTGCTGTTTCAATATTTGCTGCATTATCATCAATAAAAAGTGAAGATTCAGCATTCAAATTATACCTATCAAGCAACACCT
>CAYZHS010000002.1:0-31914 GCA_964478295.1 uncultured Proteiniphilum sp.
TAAAGCAGCTGCAGCAGCCTTTTCGAAATACTTATTCGGATTTCCTCCTGTTACACCAAACGGTGTTCCTGCATGATATTTTTGTAAAAATGGAATCGTTAGTATTCCATTTATTATATGTCCTCCATCGTGAAGGTCAAGCTCTGTATACTCTCCCTTTCCTTTTTCAGTATAATAATCCTTCACTTTTGAGTACTCATGTTCTACCCAGCCCTGAGGTGCAATTCCGTCTTTTTTGCCATGTTCAACCATAAATGGTCGCGGAAAAATAAGCATGTTCGACATTTCTGCATACTCCAATGTATGCCCCCTGTTCCACATAGGCATTTCTGAGTCTACATGAAACACAAAACTGGTAGGGAAATAAACCGAGGACTCTTTACGAGCACCTTCGTTAAAATAAGCACAATTGATACTTAATGCATATTCGGGCAGCATAGATGCAATTAAAGAAGCTGCTTGTCCTCCGATACTCTTACCATAGAGACCTATTCTCTCTTCATCAACAAAAGGCAGAGTACTCAACCATCTGATCAATTGCTGATGCTGTCGCCCTACTGTGGACCAAAGTGTATTTTTTGATGGTTTAGCTATCCTGTCAATCCATCTAAATTGAGTTTCCCCTGTCCAGTTACCGAAAGGACTAAACACAACAAACCCTTTTTCTGCAAGACGTCGCGATACACCATAGTAAGTATTTGTCTCTACAAGCGATGTATATGGATTACCTCCTCTGCCATGCTGCAATACAACAACCGGACGCTTTTCACCCTGCTCAATGTTTTTTGGAATAAGCATTACCCCCCACATTTCAATATTGGGCAGCACATCTATTAAAACCTCATAAACAGAGTATTCCGGACAATCTTCCACCTTTTTGCTCCTTGGATTAATTGGTAAGAAATCCTGATTAGTCCATCCAATCATCTCTTCCCTATAGAAATCTCTCAATTCTTCCTGGTTGCTCCATTTCTGCACAAAATCGGCCCTTTTATATTCACTATCTCGCAGTAACATTTGTGTGTGACCAACCATTTGTTCAACCATGCGCCCCATTCTTGCGATGTAGTCAAAATTCTCTCTAACATCCACTGGTATTTCTTCAGATAGAGCCAAAAGTGAGTCACTTCCCATTAAACTCATCAAGGTATTAACCGATTCTTCTGATCCAAATGGCACAGTTTCATTAGATTCACTTTTTATCAAATGCCGTTCACCAATGAAATTTCCTATTAATTCGGATATTCTGTTAAATTCATAATTAACCTCATGAAACTCATGTGTCCATAATTCTCCTGGTGGATCAATCTGCTTTCCACTATTCTTTGCTCCATCATAAAAAGGAACTTCACTATATTCAACCACTAACGAACGTGGAGCAATAAGGCTTGCAATCTCTGCATCACCAAACTCTTTTAATAAGCCCCACAAATTCCGATAGATAGGCTCTTTCCATATTTCCTCTCTGGGTGCAAAATAACCACTCACAAGCACAGCATCCACACGTGTGTCAAGTGCTGCAGTATAGAAGGCTAAAAGTGCCCCTTCTCCATAACCAGCGATTCCTATTTTTTGGCTATCGTCTTTAAGCGACTGAAACCAATCGACCAAAGCTTCCATTTTTTGCACTTCATAGCCAGTTATTGTACGCCCCATCTCATGCGATTGAGCGTAAATCCACGACCGTGAGCTTCTATTTGTGCCACGCGACCACATATTTGAACGATCAGCAATTACAGGGACTACAACCGTGTACCCATTTTCAACCATTCTACGAGCGAATTGCGAAACGTTGTCAACTCCCTCCTTTAAACCAACCAGTGATTCGGGGTCCTGATCCGCATCTGGTATTGCAATTACAAACCCTTTACTTTTTTCTTTTGGTTCTAAGAGCAGTCCCTCTCCAAATATTTTTTTAGGAACATCCAGTTGAGGCCAATCCTGAAGTGCGGGTCGCGGAGTCACCTCCTTTAATACAGTCCATTGAATTTCGCTTACTATATAAGAAGTAGTTTCTGCTACCTTGCTCATTTCAGATACTAGAACCGGTTCACGCTCATCAACAGCCCCTATAATAGTTCTAAAGTTCTGTCGATTTAATTCTATTGAGGCATTATACGAATCAGGTGAGGATAGGTCTCTATTCCAGTAACGCTCTCTAAGGGGCTTCAAAGCCATTAGTCTATCTTCATGAAATTTACGCACCCCATCAATTATGTTCTCCCAATCTACATTTTCTTCTATTGGATTAGTAGAGGGTATATAATCAGCAGAAACCAATTCAGTATTGATATGCTCAGGTTCAGGCATCAAACCTATAGTCAAATCATTAATCTTTTCAGCAACAGAATATGTGAGCTGCTGAAAACCACCTTTTTCTACTAATATATTCAGATTACGATTCAAAGTACCAGGTTTCAGATATAGGTCTTTATCATATTTCTCAACAATTATGTCTGGAGTGATGTCAATTGGTAATTTTAAAATAAACTCACCATTAGAATTACTTGTAGTTGACAACGAAGTTTCAAGTAAAGTAATTTTAGCACCTGCAATAGGCATACCGTCTAAACCATTTTGAATTTTTCCAGTTATCTTAACCGAACTGCTTGCACAACCTATTAAGAGTAAAAAGAAAACTAAGTATAACAATAAGTACAAATGGTTTTTTATAAACATAATAAAACCTGATGATTTTGTTAAAATTCCATATCACTCATTCTCTCATATCTCAAGAGCACTCAAATTCAAACCCCTGATTTTGTATCACCACCTAAATTAAACCGGAGACAACACAGACAAACAGAGGTTACATATTGTTAATTGCAAATATGGTTAGATTAACAAAACTAAAATACTAAGTTCACGCAGTTATTCTTCTAAATTCTTCAAAGTCAGGTATGTCATCAACCCAACCCCCAGCTCAAGGCTCTCCTCGTTAAGCACTAGATTAGATGTATGCAAACTACCTACAGGCTTATCTTTGCAACCTGCTCCAAGAATATAATAACAAGCAGCTCTGTCCATTGAAAAGTAAGCAAAATCATCTGAAGCCATCCAGATATCAGCATCTATTACATTTTCAATTCCCACATACTCTTTCATGTAAGAAAAAACCGAACCTGTAAGTTCTTCATTATTATACAATGATGGATATCCTTTACGAATATCTATATCGCATGTACAACCAAGTCCAGCAAGCAGAGATGATGCAATATTTTTTATTATTTCATGAGCCTTGTTTCGCCATTCTTCATCAAATGTTCTGAATGTTCCCTCAATATATACAGTTTCAGGTATAATATTTATTGCTCCATCAGCAATGATTTTCCCAAAAGAGAGCACAGAGGGAATCCTTGGGTCTCCCCGCCTGCTAACCACCTGCTGAAGAGCCACTATCATAGTGGAAGCCGCAACAACAGGATCGTAATTTTCATGAGGTTGTGCGCCATGCCCCCCCCTTCCCTTTACAGTTATCCTGATCTCATCCATCGAAGCCATCATCCTGCCACTGCGAATCGCAACCTTCCCACTTTCCAAAGAAGGCATAACATGCTGACCTAAAATATAATCTACATTAGGATTCAACATAACACCTTCTTTTATCATTTTAGCAGCTCCTCCTGGCAAAATTTCCTCTCCAGGTTGAAATATCAGTTTAACGGTACCATTGAATTCGCTTTTTAATCGTGCCAATACTCTTGCCACTCCAAGAAGTGAAGCTGTATGAATATCATGTCCGCAAGCATGCATGACTCCTGGATTAATCGATTTAAAATCGAGCTCTGTCTCTTCATTTATGGGAAGTGCGTCAATGTCAGCACGTAGTGCCACAACTTTACCTTTATTTGTTTTCCCTTCAATAACAGCCATAACGCCTGTATCAGCAATTGATGTCCATGAAACATCAATTTCGTCTAAGGACTTTTTTATAAAAGCTGAGGTATTATACTCCTTGAACGAAAGTTCAGGATATTTATGCAAAACCCTTCTTATCCCTACAACATCATCCTTTATTTCAGATACAACCCCCTTAATCTTATCCTTTAGTTCCATTATCTTTTGATATGAAATCTTTCACAAACTGATCATCAATATACTGTTTATACAGTGCAGTCACTCTATCCAGTTCATCTGTTTGTCCGGGAGAAAGCTGCTCCTTTGGACTTAAACACCAAACACCATTCATTAATCCTTGCCTGCGTAGAATTTCATGAATGCCCGAAATTGATCCTTTGAAGTTATTCGCTACATCAAATAGAGCAGCGTTCATGTCAGTTACATCTACTGCAGTTTTCAATGTTTGAATATAGTCGAGATTATTCTCATTTAATCCTTTTTTAATTTTGTGGAAAAGTTCTACCGATTTTTTTGTCCATACTGAGTAATGCCCCAACAAGCCTCCCACAAATCTTTTTTCTATTTTTTCTCCATTATTCTCAATTACATAAGGTGTAATCAGGTCGATTACTATATTGTCGTCATTACCAGTATATAAAGCTATATCATTGCTTCTCCCCGAAAGGCAAACGGCTCTTACAACATCTAAGGTGTAGTATCTATTAAACGGGGCTGCCTTTATTGCATAAACATTCTCTATTTTACAAAACTCCTCCCAAAAAGAGTAACTCAAAACTCTTCCACCGACCGAGGGTTGGAGATAGAATCCAAAAACAGGAATAACTTTAGAAACCTCTTTAGTCCTTTCTATTAGTTGCTTTTCAGATAAATGATCCAATCCCCCCATACTCAATAAGCCCAAATTATACCCCAGCCTTTTTGCAATTTCTGCTTCTTTCAGAGCTTGTTCAGTATCACCACAAATACCCGCAACTTTAATAAAAGATGGATCAGGATTCAATTTCTCAATTTCTTCGACAGCCATCTCAAGTACTTTCTCGAAATAATTAAAGCGGGGGTCTCTGATTTCAAATTGAGTGGTATGAACTCCCACTGCAACACCATCCACACCACAAGAAATATAGTAACGGGTTAGTCTTCGCTGTGCCTCTTCGTCAATTGTCAAATCCTCATTCAGCGCAAGTGGGTGAGCAGGTATCACTCCTCCTCTCTTCAATCTTTCAAGTACCTTTGTATCAATTGTTGTATTCATCTTATGTATACTTTTAATATTTACCTTCTCTTTCTTGAAAGTGTGTTGGTTTATTCTTTATTTTTCCTCCCTCTTTTAACCAATGTCCAATTAGTTCAATCATCTGCAAAAGTCTTACTCGTGGATAACCAAAAAGTTTAAAACATTTTGCAGCATTATTTAGCAACGCCTCATCAGACTCTTTATTACTAAACACCGGAACCTTACTAAAAAACTTACCAAATTCTTCGGCTACCCATCTTACGGATATGGTTTCGGGGCCAGTTACATTTAGAAAATTTGCCGGTGAACTGCAATGAAGCAGAGATCTGATAGCAATCTCATTTGCATCTCCTTGCCATATAACATTCACGTTGCCCATAGTAAGATCAACTGGCTCTTCATTGTATACCGATTTGGCTATTTCAAGCAAAACACCATAAGAAACATCATTTGCATAGTTTAACCGGTATATAAGCATTGGAGTATTGTTCAACTTAGAAAAGTGCTCAAACACCCTTTCCCTTCCTAAACAAGATTGCGCATATTCACCAATTGGCGAAGCAGGAGTATCTTCAGTTGCCCCTCCTTCAAAGACAGGAGTAAAGGGATAAATATTTCCTGAAGAGAAAACTACTATTCGTGACGACTTAAACTTTTCGGCTACAATACCTGGTAGATAGGCGTTCATTGCCCAGGTATAAGACTCGTTCCCGGTTGTTCCAAACTTATGTCCGGCTAAATATATTATGTTTGGTATTTCAGGTAATGAGATTAAATCATGCTGATTCAATAAATCGGCCTGAATTATGTCAACTCCATATGCTTGCAGCTCCTTTACAACTTCTGGATCTGAAAATCTGGAAACAGCATAAATCTTCTTTGATACACCAGCTTTGTCAACTGCCTCTTTTGCAAGTTTTGCCATCGCGGGACCCATTTTACCCCCTGCACCCAAAATCATTATATCTCCTTCTATTCGAGCTATATCGTTTACTAATTCTGGAGATGGACTTAAAAACTGCTTCAGTATTTCTTCTCTGTTAAATAAATTCATGCCTATATTATGTTTTAGGTTTAACACTTATAAGTTAATTGATGAAAATATCGTAAAAATTAATCAATGCTAATAAAATAACTACACACAGTCCAATAAAACCGACAATCCTAAGAAACAAGCTTATACGATTGCCATTCATTATTACTTGGTCATTCGCAATTAAGAATAGCGCTATACCTATTACTGGAACTATAAAAATAGTTATACTTTGTGCAAAAACAATTAACTCCAATGGTGCATTACCAAATAGCAGAGCTATTGTTGCCCCCACTGTCATAACTGCAGCAATAAATAGTTTAGTTTTATTTGAACTGAAACTACTGCCAAATCCTAACGCATCGCTCATTAAAGTACCTCCAATAGTGGCATTTCCGATGATTGATGAAAAACCAGCTGCAAATAGCCCTATTAAGAAAACTGCTGAGGCTGCCTCCCCAAATGCAGGACGTAATGCCATCGACATATCAGTGGCTGTACTTACCTCTACACCCATTGGCTGAAGGATGGCTGCAGCACAAATCATCAGAATCGCACTCAATACACCTAGTACAATAATACCTATTAAGCTGCTATTACGAGATGAACCGGATTCAATGTTTTTGAGTAGTTTTTTACGTTCCTGCACTAAATATGTTGTGTAAAAAGCACCCACTATTGAAAAACAAGATGCCATGAAAGCGATTATTAATCCTATCGACCCTGAGGGTATAATTGGCGTGGTAAATCCAGTAAATACTTTGTGTATGCTAGGTCTCACTTCAAACAATGTTATCAAAAAGGCCAATAACATCATTCCAATTAAGAAAATCATTACACGCTCCAGCACCTTATAGAAATTCCTAAAAAACAATAAAGCTATACCCACAAAGTTAAATAGGATAATCCATATATTATTACTTGTGTTAGTCAACTCTCCTATAGCAATTCCCACTCCAACAGAATTACCAGTTTGAAAGGAGGTGCACACTAAAAAGATACCTACCCCAACAACAGTTGCAAACTTTCTCCCCCATTTTTCACCAATTAAGGTTAGTAGAGTTTTATCTGAAGCCAAACCTATTCTCTCAGCTATGATTGTATAAATTGCCATAAAGAATATTGCAATTATAATAACCCACAGTAAATCGTAACCAAAGTTGGCTCCCATTTTAGATGTGATTGTCAATTTGCTGGGACCAAACACTAATGCTCCCACAATTAATCCAGGACCAATAGCATGTAACCAATTAATAAGTTTGCTTTTTTTCATGTTATTTATTGTTGAATGATTCAAATATCCACTGGGTTGTCTGTTCTCTCTGTTCAGGGTAAATTCTATGTTTTCCTTCGGGTATAATAAGCACTTTTTTGGGTGCTTGTATCACGTTATATGCAGAATAAAAAGATGTGGGAGGAGTTGTCTCGTCGTTGTAACCCCATGAGTAAAACCCAGGTACAGATATGTTTCGCGCAAAATTTACGACATCGTAATAAGGTAGTGTGTTAATAACATCCTGATTATTATACTTATCAATATTTTCTGCATTAAAAAAGTGAGGCCATCCACCTGCTCTGCCATGTAAATAACCGGTATAATCACACATAGCGGGACACAAAGCAACAAGCATTTTAATTCTACTATCGAGCGAGGTAGTGATTATAGATAAAGCTCCACCTTGACTTGATCCCCATGAGGCTAGGTTTTCACCATCAAACTGGGGCAACTCAAATATTAGGTCTACAGCTTTTACGCAACCTGTTATTACTCGTTTATAATAGTAAGACTCCCTATCAGATGCCCCCCAAAATTTATACTCAATGTATGGACTATCTCTCAAGCCATCATAAAACTCACTTTTCCAATGCATAGGAAACGGATGAATATATAAATCAAGGGTTATTACGTCTTTATCAGCAATAGACAAATTGCCACCAGATGGATGAACCCCCGCACCGGGAAATCGTATAATAGCAGGATATTTTCCTTCCTTTACCGGAATAGTCAAAATTCCGTATGACCTGTTTTTATATTCATAATTCTGATAACTAACCTCGTAAACATTATAATAATCTGTACACTTATCTTCTAACAAAGTCATTTTTGTGTCCATTGGTATCAATCTGGCATCAGCCACAGTCTCCTTCCAATACTGGTTAAAATCATCCGGATAATCTACAGTTGGCAAAATATCCTCAGCCTGAAATGCTGCAGTAGCATACTCTGCATACACCTCATCGTTATGAGCGATTGTAACAGTACACCTTAAAAAACCAGGCAACTCCATAGTTCCGCCATCAATAACAAACTCTTTACTACTGCTATCTAACTTCCCTTTTATTGTTGATTTCATCTTTTCAGGACCCACTTCATACGACACAGAAAATGGAACTGGAATATCTCCTGAAACTGAAACATTAAACAGGGCCTTCTCATAGATTTTGTAAGTCCAATCATCATGCTGAGGCACAACTTTCACAATTATATTTTCACAGTAGCAAGCAAAACTGCTAAGTATGAACAGAGCGATAAGGAGGCTTGTAATTTTTACTCTTGAAATCCTCATTTTGTATTTCTATTTTAGGTAAGTTTATCAGGTGCTTCCCGGGTTAACTAAAGTTAGTCAAGGAACCACTCGAAAAAAGAGAATACTATCTCGTTTGATTTTGCGTCTGGACTGTGTTGAGCTCTATTGCTCATACCCACCCGATGTGTATATCCCAACATTTTATTCACGGCAATAGTATGATTCAGTGGTATCCAGCGCTCAATGGGATCTGATGACCCCCCGGACACAAAAAAAGGACGAGGGGCCATCAACGCGTGCAGTTCATGTAAATCATATCCATCTTCCCGTAACTTTGGATATAGTCCATTTGCCTTATCCCCGGTTTTGCTCCAGGTATTTTTCCATGGAGGCTTATGATACCCGAGGTACCACGGTTCCCAATAATTAACTCCAGAGCCCTTAGTTTCATCAAAAACGATACCTGGATCAATCCAAACAGCAGCTGCAAACTTATCGTAAAGACAAGAAGCAAACATAGCCCATTTTCCACCATATGAGTGCCCTACTATTCCAATCCTCTCAGAATCAACAGATTCAACTTTAGCAAGAGCCTCAAAAGCATTTGCAGCAGCATAAGCCAAAGCAGACAAAGGCTGCAAACCAGCATTTTCTCTATTTGGATAATAAATTGAATATGTTTTATCTTTTGTTGTTTCTGTTGTGCCAATAGATAGAGTAACAAAACCTCTTTTTGCTAACTGATAGGCAAAATCCCGATGTGGTTTACCTTCAATTCCAGCTGCAGTTTCAGGTTCATAAAACACAGATATAACAGCGGGCTTTTTACCTTCACCTTCAGGAATAAGCAGATAACCCTCTGTTTGTGCATTAGGGGTCCAATTAAAACGTACTTTATATCGTGTGATTGAATCTAACCTCTCCTCACCAACAATTTCAAACTCCTGATCATCTATAATATCGGGCCACTCACCCATCATACTCATCCAGCGAGTACGAATCTCATTACGACGTTCTTTCCAATATGATTTATCTTTTACTAAACTTCCATCATAGAACTCCAGTGGGGTGCGATATCCATGAAAACTATATTCAAACTCTTTAGGAGGATAAAGATATGAGGCAATTGCACGCCATGAGTCTTCATTTACATCTATAACAGTAATCTTTTTGGGAAACATCACTGCCTGCTGAGCCGACAACTGTGCTATTCTTGCTTCATAAGGAGTAATTTTAGGAGGAAAGTAACCGTTGCCAACTACCGACTTTTTAAATAACTTCTCATACCATGCACATGACGCTGTGTAACGACCGTAATTATGTTCCAAGTGATAACCGTCACTGCAAAATGTATCGCCCAAACTGGTAGTTCTACCATTTTGAATAGCCGTACCTGCAGGAATAACTATATTGATACCAACTTCTCGAGCTACACTGCTTGTTGCATCAACGATAGAATTGTACATCGTTAACTGATCATTGTCGTAACTTGAAAAACCGGCATGTGTAGAATTTTGAGCATAAGCCCAGGTTGAATGTAAAACTACATCCATATCTGGATTGGTAGAATGTTCCCTGGCGAAATCTATAAGATGATTTATATATGGAAAGTATGACTCATAACGACCTGACAGCGAACTAACCTGCTGAAAGGAAATAAAATCCCACTCTTCATCACTTATAGCATCAATTAATCTGTAATCCGGTGTTATATTTTTTACTCCATCTACAATCTTTCTGTACGAATAAGCTGGACTATTGTTAATTAAATTATTGTAATGTTTCTCTAACGAGCATCCACCTATATACATGTTACCAATTATAATTGTATCGCCGGCTGCAGATACTAAACCTGATAAATAATGCTCTAAAGCATCTTCCGAGAAACTGTTTCCTATCGCAAGTAGTTTTATTTGTTTCGCATTGAGGGAAACTATTGAAACTATTACTGCAAGGAAGAATGTGATAAACTTTTTCATAGTCATAATATTTAACCGTACTTTAATTTTTATTTGTTCTAACTATCTAATTTGGTAAATCTTAAAACAGCTCTTTTTTGAGTAAGAGTCTGCGAATTGCTAATATAATAAATCGAACGAATAAAATTAGTAAATAAAGCACAAAGGTTATAATCACTACATATCCTATTTGTGTGAACGTCTCATACCATGGTGTCTTGAATGCAATTATTGATCCTACGTTTATCAAAAATGCGATAACAAAACAAACAGACATTATAAGCAGTTCCTTTTTAATCCTCTGTGATGATATTATAATATCTTTCATATATTAATTTCCTATTAATAATCATTTAATTAAAGCCCCCTTTCACGAGAATCTCATATAAGGTATTTTATACTCTTCAGGGAATGATATAGTTTTTTCTTCTGCTATCGCCTGGTTGCCCATATGACATAACAAAGTAGAGAGATAAGCCTCTTCAACAATATTCTGCCCCTTCTCACCAGTTATACAAGCTTGGCAGAAAGCAGAAAGTATTTCATCAGAACCATCTTTAAGTGCTCCTACCATAGATTGACCAAGGTTAACGTTGAAGTCCCCTTCTAAAATATTGTGAGCTACATAACTTTCTTTAGTTTCTGGTCGCCAGCTTGGAGCAGCCCCTGGCACTGAAGCATAAATTTTGTTGCCAATCTGACTAATCAATTGCTCTATGCCCGATTTATTTCCACCGGCATCTTCTTCCAGATAGTAAACTCCTGTTGCAAGATTCATCGTTCCTTTTTTTCCTAGAATCTGATCTTCCATTCCATTAAATTTGTTGGAGATAAGAGATTCGTAGTTAATTTTAACCCCGTTTGAATATGAATACACAAGGTTTATGCTATCATACACTTCCCTTCCATCTTTCCAGTGAACAATACCACCGTTACCTACAACAGACTCAGGAACCATCTGCATAGCCCAGCAGCACACCTCCAGCTGATGAGATGCCAGCTCGGTCATCAATCCAGCTGAATAGTCCCAGTATAATCGCCAATTTATATGACGTTCCAATTCGGGAGAAGGCACCGGTCGACGCCAGTCGTGATTCCTAAACCAGTGACAACGCTCACCCACTATATCACCAATCAAACCTGAATGAATCATATGTATACCTTTTACATACTTCTCATCAAACATACGTTGCATGCAGAAATAAAGCACTCTGTCGGATTTCATGTATGCATCGTAAACAGATTTACACTCTTCCATGGTTAATGCCATTGCTTTCTCGCAAAAAACATGCTTCCCTGCTTCCATTGCAGCCAATATCATAGGTGCATGCAGATACAATGGTGTTGCAATAATTACACCATCTATATCGGGCGACTCCAATAATTTTCTGTAGTCGGTATATGTTTTTGCTGTTGGACATAACTTAGACGCCTCTTCAAGGTTAGGTGGATATATGTCGCATAAAGCAACAATCTCGGCATGAGGCAGAGCTAAAACTGCCTGCATATCATATTTTCCTCTTGAACCTGTACCGATAAATCCTATTCTGGCTTTCTCATTTCTAATTTCTTTAGCTGTATCGGGTGTAAATGACTGAAGCCAGGGAGTAGTTGCAAGTAAAGCCGCTCCTCCAGATATATAACCCAAATCTTTAATAAATTGCCGTAGACTTCTGTCCACTTCTTTGGTTCTTCTTTTCGACATAATACTATTTAAATATTCCTTTCTACTCTATATTGTACTCTGTTGCATGAAGTATATTATAATTAATCGATATTTGCGCCTTTTCATTTTCATTGGCAATCATAAAAACTGTACTCAACACTTCAGCATCCAAAGGGTCATGTGCAGCAACAGCTACCATTTTACGATCTTTGAACGCCTTACCCGAAGTGGGTTGTATGATATGTCCCGAATAACCGGGAGTATTACCTGAAACTGACAAGGCCTGATCTTTTAGAGATATTTCGTCAAGAATCGACTCTATATGGTATGGGTTCTGTACACTTACCTTCCATGCATCACCAAATGGATGTCGACCAATTGCCATTATTGAACTATTGCCAAAATCAATGAAAGCCTGCTTTACTCCTGCCTGCTGCATAATATCTTTGATTCTTGCCAATGCATAACCTTTAGCATAACCACCAAAATCCAAAGAAACCCCTTCAGCTGAAAACGCTACCGATTGATTATCTTCTTTCAAAATAACCGTTTTAAAATCGCACAGGGTAATATCAAACAAACCCAAAGTACCATAATGATAACTCTTACAACTTTGCAGCACAGTCCACATCTCTCTACTGGTGATTACATCCTCTACAGCAGCCTTTTTATTTATAACAGACACCTCACTTGCCTCGTCAAACCGATTGAACATGTAATCTAGCCGACGAAGTTCGGAAACAATATCGCTCCAAACTTCGTACGACTCCCATCTACTTTTATCAATTACTAAAACATCGAGACGTGTACCCATTATATTTTTAAGCGTGCCGTGAAATAGATTCGACGACTCGTGATAAGTACCACCAGTGTCAATCCCTATCGTGTGCACCCTCTACTGCCTTTGTTGTAATAAAATACTTTGTCAATGTGTTTGTATTTTCCCATTCCGGCATATCCTTGTCAACCAGATACTGGAAGAACTTTTGTGCCACATAGGTAAAGTGCGACTCATGCCCTTCTCTGTTTTCCTGAGGAATTTTTATTAAATATGTTCCTTCTGTATCAGTTCTTTCATAAGTCAAGAAAGGATAATTTGCTTGCAGACGTGTAATAGTTTTTTTCAGATTTTCCTCAAAAACATCTCCTGCAATATCTTCAGATTGTTGTACGTAAAGATTCTTCACAAACCCCTGCGCTTTACCCTGTTCTGTTTTCAAAATCGATTTTGTTCCCTTAATTACCGACATAAACGTATCACCGCTTCCTTCAGGTGCTTGCCAGTTCCAAAGGACTTTCAAACCGGCATTATGACCATCCACTTCAAAGTTGACAGTACCATTTGCGTAAACATTTAAAATATCGTTGTCGATATCTTTCTGCAAATAATCCGGGAAAGCCTTAGCCCCGGTAGACTTCATAAATTGTGGCAAAGTAATTTCTGTAGCCCAGTGGGTAGAGGATATCTTATCAATATCCTGATTAAACGAAACTGACATATCGGGGAAACATTTCCAAAAAAGCTGGTCTATCAGATGAGTAGTAACATCTGCAATCCCTTCACCCTGCTGATCAACGTCGTAATACCATTCTGGTCGAATTAAAGGTGCCCCTGACACCTCTTTGTAAAAATGGTGCACACTCTCCATATACACGGCAGGATTTTCAGGCGTTCCGGTTTGAAGTTCGCCGAAAAACTCTGAATCATTAATCAGCTCCTTTTCAATTATATTGTGAATATCATATCTTTCGGTCATCATATCATAGAGAAAAACATCTTTCGCCAACGCATTGTTATATGCATCTTCCAAAAGTTGAAAATCTCCTGTACTTATTGCCATTGGCTTGTCGGATAAAACATTTAGTCCCGCATTCACTGCCGCTAGTATATATTCAGTTTTATCTCTGTTATTTCCGGCTAATACAACCACATTACCCTTCATATCAGATACCATTCTCTCTAGAAAATCGTCTCCGATATAGATAATAGTTTCCCAATTTGTTGGCTCATCATCTCTATTGTTAAACGATTCAATGGCTGATAAATATTGCTTCAAACCTGCATCCTCGCCCGCTGCATATACATACACGGTATCATTTACCTGCTCCAGAGATCTCTTCTGAAGAAGATTAGCATGAAAATGACCTGGAGAGAGTACGATAAGTCGCACCTCTCCGGCTTTACCTGTAAATGCAGGTTTATCATTACCTGTATCGCTACTTCTATTCATACACGATAATAATAGTAAGCCAACCAAAAAGATCTTAAGAAAATGATTCATCATTATCGTAAATTATTTTAATTCCTGTAGAAGCTGCTGAGCCTCTTTTAATCCTTTACGATAGGTATCCTCCATAAGTATAATTTTTCCACCCTCGCGTTTGCTCTCGTTAGAAGCTTCCATGAATGTAAAAATCTCTAATGTCTCTTTCTCTGTAACTGGTGGCTCACCTGTTTTAAAAAACTCAACAATCTGATCCAACAACACCCCGTAACCTTCAAAACCACCAGCTGGAACAGCACCTTTGTCTGTAAAAACCGTACCTCCAAATATACTTTTTCCGGTACGTAATCCTCTGAACGTTCCAATACGTCCATCACTCCATAAACCGGCAACAACGTCGGTACCTTCAGCCGACATGCGATTAACTGCCACGCAACCAGTACCTAAAACTGTAAACAGACCCTCAATTCCATGTATACCATACCATCCAAAATCGGGATGAGTAATCTCTCTTGTAGCTGGAGAATAGGTATCTGCACCCATTATTTTACCCAGATTACCACTGCGAAGTTCTTGATTTTGAGGCGTGAATCTTACAGCAGAAGATGAGAAGATCGGAACATTATACTCTCTGGCTAACTGATAAATTGCAATTGATTGTGCAAGTGTAGCTGCCAGAGGTTTATCAATAAACATTGGTTTACCCGCCTTAAACACCTTATATGCCTGCTCTAAATGCAAGTTGCCATCATTCGTTTCAAGGAGAACAACATCAACCTTTTTCAACAACTCCTCAATAGATGGTACAATTTCTACACCCAACTCCTTTACCTGATCAATATAGCCTGGTATACGATCAAAACTAGATTTGATTGTTTTTGAACCATATGGGTAGGCTGCAACAATCTTAAAATCTTTATACTGCTCTTTTTTGTCTGCTCCATTCAACTCTTTAGTGAATGCAATAGCATGAGAAGTATCTAATCCAATAATACCTACTTTCACTTGCGCTTGAGATGAAAGCAATAAAACCGATAAAATGGCTGATAGAATGATTTTTATTTTCATGAGATTATCTTTTTAAATTCTATGTTTAATCTTACATAATTTCTTCTAATAAAGAAGCACTGTCTTTATCTAAGTATAATATTACACCCTCTTTAGTTCTGAGTATAGATGCAGGACAGGCTTCACTTATTTCGCTGTTTAATGTATCATAAACAGCATTGGCCTTGTTTTTAGCAGGTACCATACAGAACATCTGCTGAGCTCTCAACAGTGCCGGTATTGTAATTGTGATAGCATGAGTTGGCACCAGTTCAAGTCCCTTAAACAAGTTTTCGTTCACCTGTTGCTGTCTGCAGGGCAAGTCTAGCTCTACAACTTTCACCTGTTTTGGATCGTTGAAATTTGCCACGGGAGGATCGTTGAACGCAATATGTCCGTTCTCGCCTATTCCTAAGCATACAATATCTACCGGATTATTATCCAGCAAATCGGCATAACGCTTACATTCAGCTTCAGGATTTTCTGCCAAACCGTTTATAAGATGAACACTCTTGAAAGGTACCTGATTGAATAGATGTCTTTTCAGAAAATTCCCAAATCCTTGTGGAGCATCTTTTTCTAACCCGATATACTCATCCATATGAAATGCGTTTATCTTCTCCCACTTAATAGCCTTATCGGCAATTAACTCTTTCATGAAATCACTCTGCGATGGTGCTGCAGCAAAAATCATGTTTATCTCATCTTTTGCCTCCAGCAACTTCTGAATAGCATCAGACACGTTGATTGCGGCTTCTTTACCCATCCCTTCGCGATCTGTAAAGATTCTTACTTCCAACATTCCTTTAGTGAATGTTATAACCTCGTTGTTAACTTCTGTAAATGACATCTCCTTCTATGATTGTGTGTGAAACATGTATATTATCATCAAAAATGACAAAATCGGCATCCTTGCCTTTTTCTATCGACCCTTTATGCTTATCTATCTTCATTATTCGGGCAGGTGTGAGGGTCATCATTTTCACTGCATCAACCAGCGGAACCTCTGCCAATTGAACCATAGTGCGTACTAAACGATCGGTGGTGGCTACACTACCTGCAAAAGCTGTGCGATCGGGCAACTTTGCTACACCATCTTCTATAATAACCTTCTGACCTTTTTCAATGCTTCCTAATATCGATTCGCCATCGGGCATTCCGGCTCCTCGCATTGAATCGGTACAAAGAGCAGTCTTGTCCGGCCCTTTGAATTTGTAAACAAATTGAAGAAGAGATTTTGGCAGATGTACACCATCGGCAATTATCTCTACATCCATATCATCAATCAGGTAAGCCGCTTCAACCACACCTGCATAACGGTAAGCGTTACGTCGGGTAATGGTAGACATTCCCGAGTATAGGTGTGTTGCTAAAGTAAATCCAACATCGAATGCATCCAGAACCTCTTCATATATTGCATCTGAATGAGCTACTGCAGTTAGAATATTTTTTTCTCTAAGAACTTTTCCAAATTCTAATGCACCCGGCAATTCCGGCGCTAAACTCCAGCGTACAATATCGTCAGATTCTGCCATTATCATGTTATACTCTTCAGGCTCAGGATTTCGAAGATATTTTGGATCTTGTGCTCCTCTTTGATTGTATGCAAAATAGGGTCCTTCAAGATGAAGACCTAAAAATTTAGCACCTTTAGTATTTAATCTTTTAGCCTCTTTAAATATTGCAAATGTCTTAATCAACTCTTCGGTAGTGCTAGTGAGCGTTGTAGGCAGAAGAGCTGTAGTGCCATGTTGTGCATGCTTCTCGGCAGCGCCTAAATATGCTTCAACAGTTCCGTCCATAAAATCATGTCCACCTCCGCCATGCGTGTGAATATCAACGAATCCTGCCGAAACATAGTTACCTTGTGCATCTATCACAACATCTTCATCAAAGGTATTCAGGTCGTCCGATTTAAGAATTTCAGAAATTATACCATCTTCAAAAACAATTGATAAGTTTTCTTCTATTCTATCCGGAAAAATTAATTTGCCATTTTGTATAATAGTTCTTTTCTTCATATCATTAATCAATTAACAATTAGCTTTTTACTCGTTTCCACGACTTAATCCTATAACCCCAGGCTGCATACCAGACTATATAAGCAAAGCATGGAATTAGTATCCAGTATGCATATTTCATCGACTCAAATGCAGATAATGTAGTATTGTTGAGTTCAAAGAATGAGTTGTAAACAATGGGCATAATTGCACTTCCGCTCAATGCCATCACTAAGAAAGCCGAACCCAGATTGGTGTGCCTGCCAAGACCATTAATTGCAAGTGGCCATATGCCGGCGTAAAGCAATGCATTTGGAAGCCCCATCATCACCAGATACCAAAGAGATATATCAGTTGTTAATCCCATAAAATTTACAGTTCCCGATGTGATTATAATCAATCCAGACAACACAAGATTGATGCTTGCACATATCAAGAGTGCGTTTCGCTGCTTTAAATATTTTGGTATTAGTAAAATACCAATGAAGTAGCCTAAGAATGTGAGAAGCATAGTATATGAGGGAATATTTTGCGCAGGCCCTGCTAAGCTTTCTCCCATTGTACCTGCATATTGAATACTAGTTCCTAAAGCAATCATCTGTGTGCCAATGTGGAAAAACATTGCAATTACCCCGAGGATTAATGCGGGATATTGATATATTGGTTTGCGCGATTTTTCATCCTCAGCAGACTGTTTATTTACCATACTTGGATCCAATTCAGGCAGAACCGAGTAACGTATAATAATACCAAATATAAAAAGGGCAATACCCAATATTAAGTAAGGAGTCATTACTCCCTTAATCAGCGTATCGAGAGCCGCTTCCAAATCCTGTCCGGTATATACACCTGCTTCAATTTCCTGCATAAGCACTCGGTCGGATTGACGAATAACAACAGCTGCAAATATCAGGTTAGCTATTACACCTGCCAATTTATTGCCAGTGCCAACAATGCTCATTCGCTTTGCTGCACTATCTATAGGACCAACGATTGTAACGTATGGATTAGCGGCAGATTGAAGTATCGCTAGCCCCACACCTAATAAAAATAGCCCCAGTAAGAATATTTGATAAATACGCCAATATGCTGCCGGAACAAAAAGTAATGCACCAATTGACATGCACCATAATCCATACATCATTCCCCTTTTATAACCAACTTTATTTAAGAGAAATGATGAAGGAATAGCCATAATAAAATAGGCAATGTAAAAGGCGAATGTTACCAGATACGACTCAAAACGAGTCAGTTGAAGAGTTAACTCGAAATATGGAATTAAAATGGTATTAACCCATGATACCAAGCCGAAAATAAAAAACAAAAGTGCTAATATAATCATAGACTTGACAGTGGTACTTTTGTCTTTAATGTGTTTTATTTGAGGTTTATTGCTCATTGTTTTACTATTTAATATAAAATACAGTATCAGTTTTTAAAAATGTACGTATACACAAAAGTATTTTTTAAGGCATTAAAAAATGCTTTAAAAACGTAATTCTATTTTCAAATATCGTTATCAGATGATGTCTTTAAATTTTTTTCTATACTCCACGGGAGTGCAACCTTTTATTCTTTTAAAAATTCGTGAAATATTTTTGCAATCGTTGAATCCCGATTCGAGTGCAAGATCGAAAAGAGTTCGTTCGGTAGTTAACAATAGGTTAGCGAAATAGTCAATTCTGCAACTTATTATAAACTGGTATATAGATGTACCCATCTCATCCTTGAATTTAACTTCAAGATTACGCCTTGAAAGAGGAACCAGCTCAGTTAGCCCTTCTATACTTATATCAGATGTAAAGTTATCTTCTATATAATTAACAACCTCTGTAATGTAATCATTAGATATATCATACTTCTCTGTAGATTTTCTGAGTTCTATTCTGGTAGGTTTGATTATAATATTAAAAGGTTCATTTATTTCTCCATTAATCATTCGGTCTATTAATCTCCCTGCCTCATAACCACCTTTCTCAACATCTGTTACGATTGACGATATGGGTGGATCAGACAAATGACAAATCAACTCGTCGTTATCAACCCCCAGCAAAGATATCTCTTCGGGGATTTTGATATTATTGATAGTACATATCTGTGAGGCCCTTAATGCAAAACTGTCGTCGCACGCAAACAAACCAATCGGTTTTGGAAGAGTAAGCAACCACTCATCGAGCTCGATATAGCTTGTATCCCATTCCTCCCCATTTATATTATCACTTTCAAAGTAGTAGTAATTACCTCCTACTTTCTCAATTTCTCTTCTGAATCCCTCTGCTCTTTCACGCGACCAAACAACCCCTTTATTGCCATAGAATGCAAAATTACGGTAACGTCGTTTTATGAAAAAGCTAGCTGCCAATTCTCCCGTACCCACGTAGTCGCCTGTAAGATTTGAAAAATAGGGACTCCTCTCTTTATAGTTTTGAAGTAATATTGGAATATTTAAGGTAGCCAGAAGATTAGTCCCTTCATGGTCCCACCGGGCAATGATTGCATCAGCTTTCCAATCTTTCGCCCACTCTACTATACCCTCCTTCCCATATAAAGTTTTATAGTAAGTTGGTAACCGGTAAAACATCCATGGACCGTGGTCCTGGGAATATTGTATTAAGCCCCTCAAAAGGCGGCGACTAAATTCACTGGAATAGTCTATAAGGATAAGGATGCGTTTCATTTTTCAAATAATTAAGAAGCTTTTAAAACCCTTCATATTAATATATTTAGGGCGATAGTTTTATTCACATCGCGAAGATTTAGGAAATAAACACTCAAATATAGTTTTTTTTATTAAAAAGAACTATTAAATCAACTTTTTTAACAATATGCAGAAAACCGAATACAAGCCAAAAAAGGGCGTGCTCATTACGAACACACCCTTAACCAAAAGTCATTGTAATAACAAATTAATCCTTAGCGATCTCTTTTACTATAGCTTCAACCTCATCAAATGCCTTACTCATAACCTCTTGCATCACTCCTCCTATTTGTGAAGCAAACATTTCGGAATTCATTCTAGAGATATATGTTTCGCCATCTGTCTTCTCATATACAGAAACACGACAAGGCAACATATTAGAATAAATCCTTAATGAATCTTCTGAAAGCAAACGATAGGCGTAATCAGGTTTACATATCTCCAGAACCTTTACAGAGAGTACATCTTTACCATTCTTTCTCATAGTCTCTTGTAAATCGAGTATTTGAATTACTTTCCACTCGTTTTCCGGAACCAATTTGGTAATCTGATTTATAGTTTCTTCAAAACCAAATCTACTTCTGTTTTCAAAAAACATTTTATCCATATAAAATATGATTTATTAGTTTTTCAATAAAACCTCTTCAATGGCTTGCTTGAATGCATCTTTAGGTAGTGCACCCTGCGCCATTTGAGGATCTTCTCCCATTGGTACAAAAAGTAATGATGGGATGCTTCTGATACCAAACTCAGCTGCCAGCTGCTGCTCAGCTTCAGTATCTACCTTATATATATATATCTGACCTTCATACTCGGCCGCTAGTTCTTCAAGAACCGGAGCAATCATTTTACATGGTCCACACCAATCGGCATAAAAATCAATTATTGCAGGTTTATCACCAAGGTAAACCCATTTATCGGGACTTTCTTCGAAATTAGCCACTTTTTCTAAAAACTCGGCTCTAGTTAAGTTAATTGTTTTTTTTGCTGTTGTAGTTGTTGTTGTCATATTATTTTCAATTTTATTACTATTTGTTTCTATTGTGTTTGAACTGTTTTTTTCGCCCTGATTACTG
Source organism: uncultured Proteiniphilum sp. (assembly GCA_964478295.1). Lineage (GTDB taxonomy): Bacteria > Bacteroidota > Bacteroidia > Bacteroidales > Dysgonomonadaceae > Proteiniphilum. Next base: position 21,327 of record CAYZHS010000002.1, read on the forward strand.
CATGCAACCATTGAAAAAGCAAATGCAGTGGCTGCCAGTAGAATACCTTTTACTTTACTATTCATTATAAATTATTTTTATCTGAAGTTTCATTGTTTTGAGAAATCTCTTTAACTTTTTTCATTTTTCTGTTTTTTGGTTCATCAAAAAGCAGCTCAAAAAGCAGGTAACCAAGCACTGCCCCATAAATCATCATGTTGTAAGGATTTGATGTTATTGGACAAGTACCACTAACACATCCCACAAAGTGATAATAAAGATATCCGCCTAAAGTGCCCACAGCTACCCCTGTAATCTTTATCCAGTGTTTTAATAGGAAACTTTTCATTAATCTGTAATATTTTATTTAAACATTATTTTACCAAATCACAATTCATTATGCATTTCAGCACATTTGTGATACGCTCATCTCTAAGTGAATAATAACTGTTTCGTCCATCTTTTCGGCAGTTTAGTATACCTTTGGCACGCATATCTGTAAGGTGATGCGATAGCAGCGATTGTTCACAATCTGCACCTTCTCGCAACTCACTTACGGTCATCTCGCCTCCTTTAGAAAGCTGCATAATGACACACAAACGTGTTTCGTTTGCCAAAGCCTTCAATATATAAGCCGACCGTTCAAATTTTGTGCGATCGATTTTTATGCTGCCTGACTCTTTCGACTCTATTTCTTCAATTATTTCAAACTCCATATTTACAATATAATTCTCATTTAAATACATGAACATATATTCATGCGTTTTTGTTCATTAAGGAACTGATTAATTTTAAAATAATCTTACATAACTCTTATTTTGCTCTTACCCGTGCCTTATCTTGCTCTTATAATGCTCTTTTATTTAAGAGCAATAAGGAGAAGATAAAAATAGAGTATTATCCTATCTAACCTTTATGTAGTAAGTGAGTTTTGCTTCAATTATACGATGGGCAGAGCGCCCAAAATAGGCTTCTTTACTTCGGCGACTTTCAAATACATTACCCAAACCAAAATAGTACCTTCCTTCAAGATCGAAATTTCCTATCCCTGTCTGCATCTCCATACCCAATCCACCTACAATACCATAATCAAATTTTTTTAACTGATCAAAAGAGCTGTACTGTATTCCGATTGGCGCTGTTGGGTCTAGTTCTTTACGTTCTTCTATATCGGCTGCAAGAGCACTACTCATCTCTTGCTTGTCGTTTAATAAAAAACTGACTTGTGGACCTGCATTTATAATAAACCGGGTTTTATCACCAAAGTATATGTGTGTCATAAATGGCACTTCAATGTAATTGAGTGTTCTACTGTAAGAGAAATCAGACTCTTCGTCAAATTCTTCTTGCCAGCCTCGTCGTGAATAGTTTGCCTCAACAATTAGTCCAAGATTCTTTTGAGTAATAAATTTGGCTGAAACACCTCCAAAATAATCGAATTTTGGATTCTGCGGAATAGTTGGCACAAAATCTACATTAGTTGAATAGCCGCCTCCGCCAAATCCGATGTAAAACTCATTGTCGAAAACATTTTTCTGAGCAGACAAACTGCCTATCTCTAAGAATAATATAAAAAGCACTAAAATAAAACGTGTCATCTGCTTTTATCCATTTTAGTTACCCTACCATTAGTATCATAATGTATGAAGTACAAACCAGTATTAAAGAAACCGCCCCAATTATTAAGTCGTTCAAAGTTAAAGGGAAATTGAAGTGAATTTACATTTACTCTGTGAATATTCTGTTCGAAATTTACTCCATACTGCTGCATGGCAGTCAAGAAGAAAAGTCCAGTATCATAACCCCATATTCCATACCCCGGGTTAGTGTCTAAGAGATTTCTATCGTACCATTTGCTGAAGTTTTCTTTAAACGCTTTTACATCGGCACTGCTCTCATTTACGAAGAAAGGCGTATAAATGTATGTTCCGAAATGATGAAAATCACCAGTTAATTTGCTATATGTCTGCCATTCAGGATACCCAAACAGTCGCAGAGTAAAATCAGAATTTGATTCCTGTAATTCTCTCAACTCAGCAATTAGCCTAGTTAGAGTGTTTATATCTCCACTAGTTGGAATAATTATATTCTCTCCTGTTGATTTTAACAAAGAGAGTATTGAGCTGTCGAGAGTACTAGTTATACTGATTGTTTCGTAACTGATGTTATTACTTCTCAGATTATTCTGAAGCTCAGATAGAAAATCCATCTTATCATTTTGACCTCCACTTGCAAATATGATATTAGCATTTCTGAAAGTATTTATAAATGCTGCAGATGCTTTGTCTATTTGCGACTTTTGTGATGGGTTTACCTGAAATATATTGCCATTATTAAGTATTTCACCGTTACTCTGAGAGAATGGTACAACATACTTTATATTACGCTCTTTGGAGAAATCAGAAAGTACTCTTATCTGGGCATCATTGACACCTCCAATAATTAAATTTAGCGACTGCATCTCGAGTGTCTGCAATAAACTCTGTAGTTTTTTAGTATCGCTTCCTTTACCTATTTCAAATACGTATAGTTCTAGATCAGCACCTCTGCTTTTCAACTCATTTACAGCTAGCAAGAATCCTTCGTAATACTCTTGCAACCTAAGATGTGCACCACCGGCTTCGTCTAGAAATGGTAATAATAGACCCACCTTCATAATATCTACTCTCTGCGGACCGGATCTTTTAATAAGCAAACGATTTACATCGTTTTCAATCAGTTCTGTAGGACCTTCTAATGAACTTCGCTTAACAGGAATAATCAGTTCCATGTTGGGCTTCAAACCCCCTGCGAGAATAGGATTTTCTTGTTCAATTGAAACAACATCCACACTATATAATCTCGAGATACTATAAAGTGTTTCGCCCCTGCTTACTTTATGAGTGATGTCTGATGTTTGAGATTCATATGGAGTAACTTGCTGGTATGATTCAAAAAAAGGAACTCGTATAGTTTTACCAATCTGAAAAGTTTCTGCAGAAAGACCTGGATTGGCTCTCATAATATCCTCCGGCTTAAGAGAGTAGGTTTTAGATACAGAATACAAGGTCTCTTTGGGGAGTATTGTATGATAACGATAATTTTCCTCTTTTACTTCGCTTATAACCCTTCTTTGAGGAAGTGTTAATACTTCACCCACTGCAATCCCGTTTTTAGCATCCGGGTTAAGTCGGTATACTTCGTCAACAGAAGTGTTGTACATTTTTGATATACTGTAAACCGTTTCACCACTTACCACAGTATGCTTAAAAGTTAGATTCTGATCAACCGGAACACCTTGACTAGGTACTGGTAATGCACCACTTAATGGGATAAGAGGTGTGGATTTGCTTGTAGAATCAGAAGATTGAGCACTACCATCAATTGGTATCAGTAAATCCTGACCGCTTTTTAGACCCTGATTGGAGCCCGGATTACTTCTAATTATATCTGCAACAGATACAGAGAAAGTACGTGAAATAGAATATAGTCCTTCACCTGGTTGTACTTTGTATTTGTAATACGATTTACCGTCTACTGTAATTGTTTCAAATGGAAGATTTTGTGCTTCAATATTACTTATTAGTATCGAAAACAAAAAAACCAAGGAGAATATCTTTCTCACAATCTGAGAGTTACCCATGCTTATCTATCTTTATATGTACTATTCTATACAAATTTTAACTCACAAAAATAGCAATATTATTTAGAATTGTGTTGTTAGATTTTGTATCTTACTTGCTGTTTTACAGTAATTAAAACAATTTAAACACAATTATAGTTCTAAGATAATATTGCTAATCATCAATATATCACACAAATGAATTGAATTTTAGAAGGGCAATGGGTCTTTACTGCTTGAAATAAAATCTGGCGAAGCAGATGAAGTTTCTGCATCATAGTCAGATGGCTTTGTATTTCTATTCATTTTTGAAGGCAACTCAACATAATTTCTTCCAACAGAGAACTCATCGAGGTTCTGAAACCTTGCATACTCATTATCGAATCTCATGTGTGCAATTCCGGTTGGTCCATTTCTATGCTTAGCAATAATTATCTCTGCAATACCAACTAAAGAGTTTCCATTTTCATCTTCAGTAATTCTATAATACTCCGGACGGTGAATAAAACATACTATATCAGCGTCCTGCTCAATAGCTCCAGATTCACGAAGGTCTGAAAGTTGAGGACGCTTGCCTTCATTACCAACACGGCTTTCAACTCCACGATTCAGCTGCGACAATGCAATAATTGGTATATTGAGTTCCTTTGCCAAACCTTTAAGCGAACGAGATATCATACTAACCTCCTGCTCACGGCTTCCGAAGCTCATTCCGCTGGCATTCATTAACTGAAGGTAGTCGATAATAAGCACTTTAACATCATGCTCTCTAACCAAGCGACGTGCCTTTGTTCTTAATTCAAAAACCGATAAACTTGGCGTATCATCAATATAAATTGGTGAGTTATAAAGCAACTTATGATTTTTGTCGAGCCTCTCCCACTCATCATCAGATAACCGCCCACTTTTTATACTCTCTCCCTTAATCTGACAAACATTTACAATCAATCGGTTAACCAACTGCACATTCGACATCTCAAGTGAGAAAATTGCAATAGGCTGTTCAAAATCGAGTGCCATATTTTTTGCCATAGATAAAACAAGAGCAGTTTTTCCCATAGCGGGACGAGCAGCAATAATAACTAAATCAGATCTTTGCCATCCCGAAGTAAGTATATCTAATTCTTTAAAACCTGTTGGAAGACCACTCATACCATCTTTCCTGTTAGCAGCAATTTGAATATTCTCTAATGCTTCTTTTATTACCGGATTTATCTGGATGACATCTTTCTTTACATTTCGTTGAGATATCTCAAACAGTTTACCCTCTGTCTCCTGCATAAGGTCGTCGACATCAACTGTTTCATCAAAAGCATTTTGAGATATCTCTGAGGAGAATGAAATTAATTCGCGGGCAAGATATTTCTGAGCAATGATTCGTGCATGATACTCAATGTGAGCTGCCGATGCAACCTTTTCTGATAGTTCGGCAATGTATAAAGCACCACCGGCAGGCTCTAGCTCACCTCTACGTTTAAGTTCTTCGATTACTGTTAGAACATCAACAGGTTTTTGCTGCATTGCTAAACCCTGTATTGCACCATATACAAGCTGATGGGCGGGATCGTAAAAACTCTCAGGTTTTAATATCTCACCAACAATAGAATAAGCATCTTTCTCTAGCATCAAAGCGCCTAAAACCGCCTCTTCGAGTTCTCTTGCCTGTGGTGGCAATTTACCTACATCGGGGGCTGTAACAGTTTTCTCAACAACTTTTACTGAAGATTTTCTTCTCTGTTTCTCCATTTATATTTGCTTTATTTTTTAAGTCTGTAAAGTTAGACAGTAATTTTTTTGGAAGGTCAATTTTTGGAAGGATTGTTACCCAAAAGTTATGAACAAAGATGTTGAAAACTTTTCATATTTCCAAAAAGGAACTGACTATTACAGATGCTCTCCGTTAATTAAATATTGAGCTTCAGATGTTATAGTTTTTATCTTCAAAACTGAACTTTCTTATCAAAGAATACGTTTTAAATAGAAATGATTCTTATTTAATAATTATTTTTACACTTATTAGTTTAATGTATACAGAGAAAATACTCGATAAATTAAAAAATGAAGGCCTTAAAATAACTCCACAGAGAGTAATGATTTTAAAGGCCTTACATTCTCACAACAATCACCCTACAATACAGCAGATAATAGACACTGTGCATAGGGACAATCCAAATATATCGGTTAGTACCATTTATAAAACCTTAGACACATTAGTTGAAAAAGGTGTAATTACAAAGTTTGTAAACAACGATGAAATGACAAGGTATGATAAGATTGTGGATCATCACCATCATATATATTCTGACAACGACAACAGAATTGAAGATTATGTAAATTATGAATTGGATAGGCTGTTAACAGATTTCTTCATGAGAAACAGCATTCCAAATTTTATAATTGAGTCTATCAAAGTGAATATAAATGGTAAATATATAAAATAGTGAACCGTATAAATTTTAAGAACAAACAATTAAACTAATTTTATGAACGCAGAAGAGATTAAAAAACAGAAAGACAAAAAGAATCAAGAGAAATTAACTACAGTTGCCGGTGCACCTGTGGGCAACAATCAGGATTCTATGACTGCGGGGCCGCGTGGACCCATGATGCTTCAAGACGTATGGTTTTTAGAGAAACTTGCACATTTCGATCGCGAGGTTATTCCGGAAAGACGTATGCATGCAAAGGGATCTGGTGCATTCGGAACTTTCAAAGTAACTCACGATATTACACAGTATACTAAAGCTAAGATATTCTCTGAGATAGGTAAAGAGACTGAGATGTTTGTACGTTTTTCAACTGTAGCCGGCGAAAGGGGAGCTGCAGATGCCGAACGTGATATTCGTGGATTTGCAATGAAGTTTTACACTGAAGAAGGAAATTGGGACCTTGTTGGAAATAATACACCAGTTTTCTTTTTCCGTGATGCTCTAAAATTTCCCGATTTAAATCATGCTGTTAAGCGCGATCCACACACCAACTTGCGTAGTCCGAATAACAACTGGGACTTCTGGACTAATTTGCCGGAAGCTCTTCATCAGGTAACTATTACTATGAGCGACAGGGGTATTCCTCGAAGTTATCGCAACATGCATGGGTTTGGCAGCCATACTTTCAGCTTTATTAACGCAGACAACGTAAGACATTGGGTGAAATTTCACTTTGTAACGCAACAAGGTATTGAGAACCTAACAGATGCAGAGGCTGCAAATCTGATTGGTAATGACCGTGAAAGCCATCAGCGCGACCTTTTTGAAGCAATTGAAAATGGCGACTTCCCTAAATGGAAAATGTATATTCAAATTATGACTGAGGAGCAGGCCGAAAATATGCCATATAATCCTTTTGATTTAACAAAAGTTTGGTATAAAGGCGATTTCCCACTGATTCCGGTAGGTGAGTTTGAATTGAATCGTAATCCTGACAACTATTTTCAGGATGTGGAACAGGCTGCATTTAATCCTGCTAATATTGTACCGGGAATAGGGTTTTCGCCCGACAAAATGTTGCAAGGTAGGCTGTTTTCTTATGGAGATGCACAGCGCTACAGATTAGGTGTAAACCATCATCAAATACCTGTTAATCAACCAAAAGGGGTAAAAGATGGCAGATATAACTCATATCATCGCGATGGACAGATGAGAGTAGACGGCAATCATGGCGCTACACTTCACTATGAACCAAACAGTTATAGCGTTTGGAATGAACAGCCTGAACATGACGAACCGGTACAAAAAGTGTATGGTGATATTAAACGTTGGAATTTCCGTGAAGACGACAACAACTACTACGAACAGCCAGGTAAATTATTCCGTTTGATGGATCATGAAGCTCAACAGCGACTATTTGAAAATACTGCACGCAATATGGGTGATAGTGACGATATAATTAAGATTCGTCACATTGGCAATTGCTATAAGGCAGACCCTGACTACGGAAGAGGTGTTGCAGACGCACTTGGAATCTCTTACGAAAAAGCAGGGATAGAATAATTTTTAACTTATCCTATTTCATAACAATCAAAAGGGAAGGAACATTTCTTTCCCTTTTCTGTTATAACTGTTCATAAAACAATATAATCTCATTTAATTGCATCTGTCCGATTTATCGGATGGACTTTCTTTTTTATTATCTTTGAAAATTATTTGAACACAAAAGAGTAGTGACATGAACAAAAGAATAGTTATATCTATTATCTCTTTGCTTTTCCTGGCAACGTTTACAGGTTTAGCACAGGATCCAATTTCCTGGAATTTTTCAATTGAAGATGCCGGAAACGGAGAAGTGGATATTGTAGCAAAAGCCACTGTAGACCAGGGATGGTATATGTATGATACTGAAATACCTGAGGGAGGTCCAAACCCTACAATGATTGAGTTCGACCAGGTAACTGGTGGCGAAGTTGTAGGTAATTTTAAGGCTTCAGACAAAAAGGCTGTAGTTAAGTTTGATGAGGTATTCCAAATGGAAATTGGGTCCTTCACAAATTCAGTTACGTTTAAACAACGCATAAAGGTTACCGACAAAAATAATTTCACAGCTATTGGTAATGTAAGGGCACAAGCGTGTAATGATGCTACCTGTACTCCACCTCTTCCAGTTGATTTTGATTTTGGATCCAAAAATCTTCCGGCAACATTAGTTGTTTTGGCATCAAACAAAGCAGAAAGCTCTATTTTAGGCGAAAACAACATTACACCAATAAATATAGAAAATAATATTTCTGGTGATAATAATGTAACAACAACTACCAATATAAAGCCGGTTGACTCAGATCTGTTGTGGACTCCTGTGATTAGTGAGTTACAGGCTCTAAGTAATGGTGACGACCTTGCAGACGCATCTATTTTAGATATATTTTTAAAAGGGTTACTATGGGGATTTGCAGCATTGCTAACTCCATGTGTATGGCCTATGATTCCTATCACAGTTAGTTTCTTTTTAAACAGAAACAAAAAAGTTCGCAAAAAAGCCGTACAAGATGCTAGTATATATGGACTTTCAATTATTGTTATTTATGTAACCCTTGGTTTGATAATAACAGCAATTTTTGGAGCTAGCGCGTTAAACAACTTAGCAACCAGTCCTACTTTCAACTTAATATTCTTTGCGCTGCTTATAACTTTTGCATTTTCATTTATGGGTGCTTTTGAGATGGTACTGCCTTCTTCATGGACAAACAAAATGGATAGTAAGGTTGACAGCTCAAAAGGATGGTTAAGCCTGTTCTTTATGGCATTCACTCTTGCTTTGGTATCATTCTCTTGTACTGGTCCGATTATTGGATGGCTGCTTGTTGATGCTGCAACTCATGGTAATCTTCTTGCTCCAACAATGGGAATGTTTGGATTTGCCTTAGCATTGTCAATACCATTTACACTGTTTGCAATATTCCCATCATGGCTTAAAACCCTACCTAAATCAGGAAGTTGGCTCAACTCAGTGAAAGTAGTACTAGGATTTATAGTTCTGGCTGTTTCACTTAAATTCTTATCTGTTGCCGATCTTTCAAGTGGATGGGGTTTACTGGATCGTGATATTTTTGTATCAATATGGATTGTATTATTTGTTCTTCTTGGAGTTTACTTACTAGGTAAGATAAAGCTAAAAGGTGATAGTGAACTTAAACATGTTTCGTTGCCTCGATTGTTATTAGCGATGTTGTCATTTACCTTTGCAATATATATGGTTCCCGGATTATGGGGAGCTCCTCTTAAACCACTTAGCTCAATAATTCCACCCTTATCTACTCAGGACTTTAAGTTAGTAGACAATTCTATGGAGCTTGTGTTTGACGATTATGAAAAAGGTATGGCATATGCTGCTCAATCGGGGAAACCAGTTCTTCTTGAGTTTGGTGGACATGGCTGTGTAAACTGCCATAAGATGGATGCTACGGTATTAGCTGATGATAGAGTTAAAAATCTTATTGAGGATCAGTTCGTATTTATAGTCTTAATGGTAGATGAAAGAACTAAACTTCCCGAAATAATAGAAGTTGATGAAGGAGGAAGAAAATCACGACTTAGAACTGTAGGAGATAAATGGAGTTATCTGCAACGTCATAAGTTTGGCACTCAATCTCAGCCATTCTATGTAGTTCTTGATCATGAGGGTAAACCTCTTTCACCTGCACATGCATATGATGAAAGTGTAGACAATTATCTGGAATTTCTACAAATTGGATTAAGAAATTTCAAATAAATAAGGGGAGACGGCCATAAGCTGTCTCTTCTACCTTTTATCTAAAACCAATTATACTAAAAATTTGATAATGAACAGTAGAGAATATAAATTAGAGGCTTTCGGAAGACTGCTTGATGTAATGGACGAATTACGCGAGAAGTGCCCTTGGGATAAAAAACAGACTAATGAAAGTTTAAGGGCTAACACAATTGAAGAGACTTATGAGCTTACTGAAGCAATAATCAATAATGATAATGAGGAAATAAAAAAGGAGCTGGGCGACCTCCTTCTGCATATTGTTTTCTACTCAAAGATTGGTGAGGAAAAAGGGGCTTTTGATGTTGCTGAAGTTTGTAATGCTATTTGCGAAAAGCTCATATTTCGCCACCCTCATGTTTTTAGCGATAAAAAGATTGATACCGCCGGGCAAGTAGAGCAATCATGGGAGCAAATAAAGCTTAAGGAGAAAGGCGGCAATAAAACTGTATTGGAGGGAGTACCTTCTGCCCTTCCATCATTGGTAAAAGCTTACCGTATACAGGATAAGGCTCGCAATTCAGGATTCGACTGGAATCAACGACATGATGTATGGGCTAAGGTAAAAGAGGAATTAGGTGAGCTGGAAGTGGAGATTGAGAAAATGGACATGGATAAAACTGAAGCTGAATTCGGCGATCTGCTTTTCAGTATTATCAATGCTGCAAGACTCTATAAAGTTAATCCTGACAACGCTCTTGAGCGTACCAATAAAAAATTTATCTACCGCTTCAATTATATGGAACAGAAAGTTAGAGAAGAGGGGAAACATTTAAATCAGCTCAC
>CAYZHS010000003.1:0-27074 GCA_964478295.1 uncultured Proteiniphilum sp.
TGTTGTTTTTGATTACGGACTTATCTTTGGAAACCTGGGAATGCCCGAAATGGGTATTGGTGGTGCTGCTATCGCTTCTGTAATTGCTGAGTTTTCTTCTACCTTATTCTTCTTGTTTTATTTAAAGAAAAAAGTAGACCTTGAGAAATATGGCTTCACAAAAATAAGATTTCAATTTAGTGTCGTTAAAAAAACTCTCGACATATCTGTATTTATGATGATGCAGTATCTTTTCTCTGTATCAACTTGGATGTTGTTTTTCCTGTTTATTGAAAACTACATGGGAGAGAGGTCTTTAGCAATAACAAATGTAGTTAGGAGTTTATATACAGTAGTAACTATTCCTTCGCATGCCATAGGTTCAGCTACAAGCACACTCGTAAGCAATACAATAGGAGCAGGCAGGCACAATGAAGTACTAAATCTTATTAAGCGATTATCCTTATTAAGTCTTGGTGTAATGGCAGCTATGATGTTGATTATTGGAATTTTGCCAAAATTGATTATCCATGTTTATACTGATGATCCACTGCTTATAGATGAGATTATTGCACCTCTTTATGTGATGTTGTCTTCTTTGCCTTTCTATAGTGTAGGCACAGTTTTGTTTAGTTCTATCTCTGGTACCGGTAATACTAAGTCTGCATTAAAGATTGAGATAGTCTCGCTGGTTTTCTACGTTACATATATGTGGTTTATAATTGTATATTTACGCACATCTGTAGCACTTGCATGGACAACAGAACATGTTTATTGGTTTATGCTTACAATTATTCCTTTCTTCTATCTGAGAAAGGGTAAATGGAAAGAGAAAAAGATTTAGTTTTTTCTTATCTTTATGCTTTATATTTATTAAAAATAATGAGCATATGGAATCAGCTAAAAACAGAATAGAGTTATTACGAAAAGAGTTGCACCAACATAATTATAATTATTATGTATTGTCGCAACCTGTAATTTCTGACTATGAGTTTGATAAGTTGATGGATGAACTGCAACAACTTGAGAGTCAATTTCCGGAATTCAATGATCCGAATTCACCTTCTGTGAGAGTAGGAAGTGACATCTCTAATGATTTTAATCAGATAGGTCATAAATACCCAATGCTCTCTTTGCAAAATACTTATTCAGAGGGAGAAGTATCTGATTTTTATAATAGGGTTAAAAAGGCCTTAAATGAAGATTTTGAGTTAGTATGTGAATTAAAATATGATGGTACATCAATCTCATTAATATATGAAAATGGAAAACTTACCAGAGCCATTACACGTGGTGATGGGCGGATGGGAGACGATGTTACAGAAAATGTTAGAACTATTAGAAATATACCTCTTATATCGAAAGGAGAGGGATTACCTGAATACCTGGAGTTTCGTGGTGAAATCCTTTTACCCTGGAGTTCATTTGAAGCAATCAATAAAGAAAGAGAAGAGCAAGAAGAACCTTCATTTGCTAATCCCAGAAATGCTGCATCTGGTACTTTAAAGTTGCTCAATTCTAGGGTTGTGGCTTCAAGACGACTTGAGTCGTATATATATAATATGCTAGGAGAAGAACTCCCCACAGATAGTCACTTTAATAATCTAGCATTAGCAAGAGACTGGGGTTTCAATGTTTCAGAATCAATGAAAAAATGCACTTCTTTAGATGAGGTGTTCGATTTTATAAATTACTGGAACGTAGAGAGAAAGAGTTTGCCTGTAACTACCGATGGTATAGTAATAAAAGTAGATTCCTTAATACAGCAGCGTAATCTTGGTAACACCTCAAAGTTTCCAAGATGGTCAATAGCATATAAATTTAACGCAGAGCAGGCGATAACGAAACTTAAGTCTGTAACCTTTCAGGTTGGGCGCACAGGTGCAGTTACACCAGTTGCCAACTTAGAACCTGTATTGCTTTCCGGAACTACTGTAAGACGTGCATCACTTTACAACGAAGATGCAATCATATCACTAGATTTGCATATCGGAGATATGGTTTATGTTGAAAAAGGAGGTGAGATTATTCCTAAAATTACAGCTGTTGACAAAGAAGCCAGAGAGCAAAACTTTATGATGGGTGATAAAGTGCGTTTTGCAAATTTTTGTCCCGATTGTGGTAGTAAATTAATTAGAAATGAAGACGAGGCAGCACATTATTGTCCCAATAGTGAGGGCTGCCCTACTCAGATAAAGGGTAGAATAGAGCATTTTGTTGCCAGAAAATCTATGAATATAACAATAGGGCCTGAGAATATTAATTTATTGTATGATAAAGGTCTTGTAAAAGATGCTGCCGATTTGTATAATTTGCAGTATGAAGATTTAGTTAATCTAGATAGATGGGGCGAAACCAGTGCCCGTAATCTTATAATGAGTATTGATAAGTCGAAATCGGTTTCATACGAAAGAGTTCTTCACGCAATAGGCATAAGGTTTGTTGGTGAGACTGTTGCTCAGAAACTGGCACATGCTTTCCCAAATATTGAATTACTTTCAAAGGCAACTTTTGAGCAACTTACATCAGTTGATGAGATAGGCGAAAGAATTGCTGAAAGTTTGCTGGATTTCTTCAGTAATAGCAAGAATATTGAGTTTATTGAGCGACTAAAGAAAAAAGGACTTCAATTTGAACTTAGTGAAGAATTGATGGCTTCAAAGAGCGAAAAGTTGAAAGATCTCACATTTGTTATTAGTGGCACATTTAATCTTCATTCCAGAGATGAATATAAAGAAATGATATTGAAGAATGGAGGAAAGAATAGTGGATCTGTTTCTAAAAACACAGACTATATTTTAGCAGGTGATAACATGGGGCCTGCTAAGCTTGATAAAGCTCAGAAGTTAGGTGTTAAGATTATCGATGAAAAAACTTTTCTGGAAATGTTAGATTGAGTAAATCATAAATAGAGAGTCGCTCAATCCTCCATAGAAAAGCTGTGAGAGCCTATATGGTGGCCATCAGCAAATATATCAGCCTTGTATGTTCCAGGCATTAAAAACTCTTCTATGTCCCAGTACATTGTAACAGGAATCTCTTCCCCACCATACTCAACTGTTCTTCTCATAGAATAGAGTATGTCGCTGTTTTCATAAGCAAACCTGTTAGTTGGACTCTTAGTTAAAACATTTCCATCGGGGGTTAGTATTCTAATATAAATTGTACGCTCACCAGGTTCAGCAGTAATATTTCTGGCAACTGTAAATGAAACAACAAATTGTGTGCTTCTGCTTAGACGCGATTGTTCTCTGCCTCTATCGTTTACTGCTTTTGCATTTATGTTTGTAGCCACTAGCTGTGCAGCAAGTGACACTTTCTCAGACAACTTTTCTCGTTCTTGAGAAACTTGCTGTAGAGTTCTGTTGGTTCTGTTGTATTGGTTCGTTATTTGTTCATTCTCGGCACGTAGTTCTTGATTAAGAGTATTTAGAGAGTCGATCTGATGTATATATGAACGTAGAATTTTGCGTAAGGTAGATAATTCATCAGTCAAACGTTTTATTTCTGCTCTGTCGCTTGCCTGTGTCATCCTAAGTTCTTCCTGAAGTCTAAGTACTTTAGCTTGTTCATTCTGAAGTTTGTAAAGCAGTGAGTCGTTTTGCACACTGAATTTAAAACCTTCATACTGCAGTGATATTGCTTCATACTCATCTTCAAGTTCTTGTTTGTCTACAACAAATTGCTCTTGCATCTCTTGCATTTGCGAGTTTCTTGTTACAAGAAATCCTATAAGTATAGCAGTTATGATAACCAGTATTCCTATAATTGCAAAAAGTTGAGGTGTTCGTTCTCTAAAGTCTATCTTCATCGTAAGTGCTTATTTTTCAATAGATGGCAAAAGTAGATGTTTTCACTCTAATACCCAATGTTTGACTGTTTATTTTACATAATTTAAGTATTGGAGTGTATTCTGCTTTGGAAGTAAAATTGCTATGAATTCATATGTTTCTAACGATTTTTATTAACTTTATATTTTAGCTCGATAATACGAATTTGCTCAATTTAAGAGTTGCTTTTTTTGTCATAAACTGAATAATTTAAATATATAATGAGAAAGTATTTATTACTCCTGTCGATTACGCTTTATATAGCGTCTAACGCATTTGCAGATGAAGGAATGTGGATGCCAAACCTTTTAAAGTATCAAAAACTAAACGAGATGAAAAGGATGGGGCTGCAACTCGAAGATTATGATATTTATAACCCTGATGGAACTTCACTCAAAGATGCTGTAGTTCAGTTTGGAAGAGGATGCACAGGTGAGGTTATTTCTTCAATGGGACTAGTGCTGACTAATCATCATTGTGGTTATGGACAAATACAAAGTCACAGTTCTCTTGAAGATAATTTACTCGATAATGGATTTTGGGCTAATTCATTTAGTGAAGAGCTTCCTAACCCGGGACTAACTGTAACGTTTATTGAAAGGATAGATGATGTAACAGATTATGTGAATGAGTGTCTTAAAAGAGATAGTGAAGAGGATTCTCTAGGTGTTTTCTATCTGTCGCCCAACTATCTGGGCAGAATAGCTAAAGAAAAAGCAGGAGAAGAATATCTTAAATCAAATCTTGGCTACGAAGTAGAAATCAAACCATTTTTTGAAGGTAACAAGTACTATATGTATACAAAAAAGGTTTATTCTGATATTCGTTTAGTAGGTGCACCCCCAAGTTCAATTGGAAAATTTGGTGCCGATACCGACAACTGGATGTGGCCAAGACATACAGGCGACTTTTCTTTATTTAGGATATATGCCGACAAAGATGGTAATCCTGCACCTTATTCTGCCGAAAATATTCCTTTAAAACCTAAACGCTGGCTTAAAATATCTACAGAAGGGGTAGATGAGGGCGATTTTGCCATGATGCTGGGATTCCCTGGTACAACAAATAAGTATTACACATCTGGAGAAGTTGAAGAGAGAAGAGATATTGATAATAGTGTTAGGATTAATATGAGAGAGGTAAGGCAAAATGCCATGCTTGAGGAGATGCTTAATAATCCGGAAGTCAAAATACAATATGCTGCTAAGTATAGTGGATCGACAAATGCTTACAAAAACGCTATCGGTACTAACTGGGCAATAGATTTAAGAGATTTTGAAGGAGTTAAGAAGGATCAACAGATGAGACTTACACAATGGGCTGAAATAAATAACAAGCCTCATTATATAGATGCTTTAAATACTATCGATAATATATTAAACGAACGTGCTGATTTACGTTACAGAAGTTGGATGTTGAACGAAGGTATTACAAGAGCAGTGGAATTTGCTACTGTGCCCACTAAAACTGCCGACGAGTTGGCTAATGCTATAGAATCCGGAAGAGGAGATATTGAAGTTTTGTACGATGAACTTTTAGCCGATTTTAATAGATTTGCAAATAAAGACTACAGTAGTGATGTTGATAGAAGAATAGCAAAAACTATGATTAAAGCATATACTGGTTTAGTGGAGCATGATAAGCAACCAGGATACTTCAATTTAATCTACATTAAATTTGATGGTAATGTTGATGATTTTGTTGATTATATCTTTGATAATTCAATATTTGGCAGCGAGGATAATATCAACCATTTTTTAGCCTTAGAAGCAAAGACAAGTGAGGAACTAAGAAACGACCCAATGTTTTTATTTGCAAAATCGGTCAGAGAAGAGGCTGCTAATTTAAGTCAAAAGTTGTCGGTATATAATATCCCCTTTGCAAAAGCACGTAAAACATATCTTGAAGGGATTTTAGAAATGGATGGCCCCTATAAACATTTCCCTGATGCAAACCTTACTCTGCGTTTAACTTATGGAGAAGTAAAAGGATATCAGCCACGAGATGCTGTTGTTTATAGTCATCAAACTACTCTTAATGGTGTAATAGAAAAAGAAGATCCCAACAATTGGGAATTTGTTGTACCTGACAAGTTAAAACAGCTTTATGTTAATAAAAATTTTGGTGATTATAAATTACAAAACGGAATGGTGCCTGTTAATTTTGTAGCCACAACTCATACCACCGGAGGCAATTCAGGAAGTCCGGTACTCAATGCTAAAGGCGAATTAATTGGTATAAATTTCGATAGGAATTGGGAAGGAGTAGGAGGTGATATAGAATATCTTCCAGATTATCAGAGAAGTATTATAGTTGATATCCGGTATGTTCTTTTTATTATAGATAAATTTGCAGAATCAACTCATTTAATTGAAGAATTAGACATTTAAACTTCTAACTATTGTGCTCAAATTGTGTTATATGTATAGATGTTAACTTTACTATTATGAAAGGAGTATAGGTGATGTAGAACAGTTTTTATGGTAAAAATTAGTATTATGAAAAATTTTATTAGTCTTTTCGTCTTAATTAGTTTGTTTTCCCTGCATAGTAGTTGTGGAACAAATAGAACAGTTTCTAATAGGAGTGTTGAAGATCGTATCATAGGATTATGGGAAGTAAAAGCTATTCATAATAGTGATGAAGAAGGATATGAAGAAACGCCTCCCGGAATGTTCAAAATGGTTTTTAAGGACGGTATGTTTATGAATTTTATGTCTACAGAAGAGGGTGCAATAATCACTGTGGATGGCTCCTATGAGGTAAAGGGAGATGTTTATACTGAAAAGATTGTAAACTCATTTAATGTCAGCCAAAAAGGTAAGGATAATAACTTACAGGTAAAACTATCTAACGAGAATTTCATGTATTTGAGATGGTTTCAGCCAATCGACGAATTTGGTGTAGTACGTAACAGATGGATTGAGGAGATTTGGCAACGTGTATTAATAGAAGATCTGGAAGTGAGTAATGTGGACTTACAGCAGGAATTAAGATCTCTGTTAAATGATGAGGAAGTGATAAAGAAAGTTGTAAACTAAACAGAAAATTAAAGGCGGAAATATTCCGCCTTTAAAGTCATATTATTATTTAAGTAATTATACTATAAGCTTTTTAGAGCTTCTTCCAGGTCATTTTTAATATCCTCTATATGTTCTAGTCCAAGTGAAATTCTAATCATATTTGGATATACACCCGCAGCAATCTGTGCGTCAGCTGGTAACTGTTGATGAGTTGTGCTAGCAGGGTGAATTACCAGAGTCTTGGCATCTCCAACATTTGCAAGATGGCTTATCATAGTCAAGTTATCTATTACTTTGGCTGTTTGATTTACATCTCCCTTTACAAAGAATGATAAAACTCCGCCAAATCCACCATTTTTAAGATATTTCTTTGCGAGTTTATTATACTTATTGCTTTCTAGTCCAGGGTAATTTACCTTTTCAACTTTAGGGTGATTTTCAAGCCACTTGGCTAAGCTCAGTGCATTCTCGTTTATTCGTTCAGAACGTAACGACAGTGTTTCAATTCCCTGTAGCAAAAGAAATGAGTTGAATGGACTGTTAACTGGTCCCAAATCTCTTAAACCTTCAACACGGCAACGTATAGCAAATGCTATATTTCCAAAAGGAGAGCCCGCGCCAAAAGTTTCCCAGAAATTAAGTCCATGATACCCTTCTGAAGGTTCGCTGAACATTGGAAATTTTCCGTTACCCCAATTAAAGTTTCCACCATCAATTATAACTCCACCCATTGAAGTTCCATGACCTCCAATCCATTTAGTAGCCGAGTGTACAACAACATTTGCACCCCACTCAATTGGATTAAACAGGTATCCTCCCTGACCAAAAGTGTTGTCTACAATTAAAGGGATATCATATTTACGAGCTACTGCTGCAATTGCTTCAAAGTCTGGTATATTGTATTCTGGATTACCAATTGTTTCGAGGTATATTGCTTTGGTTTTGTCGTTGATTAGTGATTCTATACTAACAACGTTGTCGCCTTCTGCAAAACGCACTTCAATTCCCATTCGGGCAAAAGCAATTTTAAATTGATTATATGTTCCACCATATAAAAATGATGTTGATACAATATTGTCTCCAACTGATGCAATATTTTGAATAGCAATTAGCTGGGCCGCCATACCCGATGATGTTGCTACTGCAGCAACGCCACCTTCTAATGCAGCCATTCGTTTTTCGAATACGTCAGTAGTTGGATTTTGTAATCGGGTGTAAATATTACCGAATTCTTTTAATCCAAATAAGTTTGCACCATGTTCGGCGCTGTTAAATGTGTAAGCTGTGGTTTGATAAATAGGAACCGCCCTTGACCCTGTTACGGGGTCAGGTTCCTGACCTGCATGAATTTGCAGAGTTTCAAAATGTTTTTTATCCATATCTATTTAAATTAGTATTCCGCAAAAATAGGATAAAAAACGAGAATCTGATAGTTGTTACGTTAAATAAGTGATAAATTAACAGTTATTCTGAGAAGAGGCGACTTCTTGCAATCATGCATGCACCAATTACACCAGCTTTATTTTTAAGCTTAGACGCTACAATCTCAGAGTCTTTATTTACAAGGTTAAGAGAGTATTTTCTGATTGCGCTTTTAATTGGCAGCATTACAAATCCGTCTGTTTCAGCAACCTGTCCTCCTATTACAACCAGCTCCGGATTGAAAATGTTTATTACCCCTGCAATGTATTTACCTAACTTATTTCCAATCTCCTCAACAATTTCTATACATAGAGTATCTTCCATGTTTGTGGCTTTTATTATGTCGGTTAATGTTAGTTTGTTAAGGTCTTTAATCATATTAGTTAGAATAGTAGTTTCTCCATTTGCTATTCGTTCCAATACCATTCTATGTATAGCTAAACCTGAAGCTTCAGTCTCCAAACATCCTTTTTTACCACAATGGCAAAGCATCTCATTGTCAAAAACAGGGAAGTGGCCAAGTTCACCCGAAAAGCCCGATTTTCCGTAATATGGTTTACCATCAATGATTATTCCTATTCCAATCCCCCATGAAATATTTACAAAAATCACATTCTTTTCTCCATCAACAATACCTTTCATATATTCTCCATAGGCCATAGCACGAGTATCGTTGTCAATCCCAACGTTATAGTTTAGTCTTTTTGATAGAGTTTCACTAACCGGGCGTTCGCTAAAATAAAAGCTGCTATAGCTATAGCCCGATTCAGGATTAACTCTTCCAGAGATGTTTAGGTTTATATTAAATATTTTTTGTTTGCGTTCACCAGTCCTGTCTATGAAGTTTTGAATATGATTACATAGTTGGTCAAATGATTCAGTTGTGTTTTCATATGTATAGGATATACCGTATTGATTTTCAACAATATTTCCGGTAAAATCCATAAGTGCTATATGTAAATGATGACGCGTCATGTCTACGCCTACAAAATATGCCGAAGTTGGATTTAAACCATATACTATCGGATGTCTGCCTCCCGGAGTATGCACTTTGCCAAACTCTGTAATAAGTCCTTGATCCATTAACTCCGTAATAAACTTTGTTATAGTAGGTACACTTAAATCCAATACCTTTGATAACTCCGATATTGTATCATTACCGGTTGATATAAAATGAGTTATTATGTCTTTTTTGATCTGAATGTTTTTCTGGCTCTTATCGTTTTTGAAGAAAAGATTTTTTACCATGACATGATATTTTTTTTACAGAATAAAAAAATTATTCTAGATATGTAAATTAATTAACTATGATAACAAAATTACAAAAAAAATTCATTAACCAAAATATTAAAGCCTATTACCTACTCAAAATTAATAAAATAACAACCTTTTATTTTAAACATCCTGTATAATTATTAAAATACTACTTGTAATATTTTTTTTCAGCATAAAATACAATTTTCAAAAACTAAATTATATTCAAGTTGTTGTTTAGTTAACATCTAGAGGCTAATACAAAAAATGATTAATTGTTTGATCTTGATAAATACAAGTGGCTGAGGTGTTGATTTTTAGTATAAACCAAAAAGAGTATTAAATGAAAACAATATTAGGAGTTATTTTAATTGTGGCTGCAATTGTCTTAGTTTACTTTGGCATAACTGGCTTACAGGAGAGTACTGCTGCGGTAAATATACTAGGATTAGAACTTAAAGCTGAGGATACAGGAGCTAAGGAAATTGCAATTGTTGAATTGGTTGGCTCAGTTTTAGCTTTATTTGCAGGATTATATCTGCTGAGAGGAAAAAAGAGATAGTAAGGGGGAGTAAAAGAGTACCCAGAGTCGGGATCGAACCGACAAGGACTTGCATCCATTGGTGTTTGAGACCAACGCGTCTACCAATTCCGCCATCTGGGCATTGTTCTTTCGATTAAAAGTGAGTGCAAAAGTACATATATTTTTGTAATTACAAAATATTTTATCCTTTTATATTAACCTGTCACAAACAATAATTTGTAATTACATTTAGGAGGCATCCTAAAATTTTATTATCTTTAATGTTGTAAAGTCATTACCCAAACAGGTAAAAGTATTAGTAGGCTTAGAATATTGATTAACTCGCAGAATCAACTTCTAAATCTTTGTTGAGTATGACGTTTTAGTTAAATAAACAAGATTAATTATTTAAAAACATACATATATTCTTGATAATGATAAACAATAACAACTATTGTATTATAATGAGTGGCGGAGTGGGGAGTCGCTTCTGGCCTTTTAGTAAAGAAAATAAGCCAAAACAGTTTCTCGATTTCTTCGGAACAGGCAGATCGTTACTTCAAAGTACTTATGATCGTTTCAAAAAGATTGTTCCACCTGAAAACATCTATATCGTTACAAATGATGCTTATGCAGAAATGACAAAGAGTCAGCTGCCCGAAATTACCGACCAGCAACTGCTTCTTGAGCCTATGAGAAGAAATACTGCACCTGCTATTGCATTCTCAACATTCAGGGTCAAAGCAGTAAATCCAAATGCAAATATTATTGTTGCTCCCTCCGATCATTTAATTATGAATGAAGATCAGTTTGTTACTGATATGCAGAAGGGACTAAAGTTTGTGTCTGAAAATTCTGTATTGCTTACATTAGGAATTACTCCAAGCAGACCAGAAACTGGTTATGGATATATTCAAGTTGATCATGATGTGAAGGGCGGAATACATAAGGTAAAGGCATTCACAGAGAAACCAAATCTAGAGCTAGCTACTAAATTCATCGAAAGTGGTGAGTTTGTGTGGAATTCAGGTATCTTTCTTTGGAATGTTGATACAATATTAGATGCATTCGAAAAGTATCTTCCCGATATAAGTCACAAGTTTAGTGAAGGTAAAGATCTATTTAATACTCCATCTGAGAAAAAGTTTATAGACGAAAGCTTTCCATTTTGCCCTAATGTTTCAATCGATTACGGAATTATGGAGAAGGCCGACAATGTTTATGTAAACATATCTAACTTCGGTTGGAGTGATTTAGGTACATGGGGGGCACTGCATGAGGTGTCAGATCATGATGAAAACAATAATGCAAACCTAAATTGCAAAACACTATTCGTTGAGAGCAGCGACAACATTGTTGCTATGAATGAAGATAAGCTAGTAGTGTTACAGGGCCTCAATGATTACATAGTTGCTGAGTCTGATAAAGTACTTCTAATTTGCAAGAAGAGTGAAGAGCAACGAATTAAGCATTTTGTTACCGATGTCAAATTCCGATTTGGCGATGAGTTTGTTTAATACAGATATCCTAAATATAAAATAAGATAATTGGAAGGGGTGATCAAAAATGATCGCCCCTAACTTATAAATAGTAATTCCCTGTATTTGGGTAGTGTCCACATTCTGTTATCTACAATTAGTTCAAGCTTGTCTACATGGTAACGAATAACATTAAAGTAAACTTCAACAGTATCGTTATAAGCAATTGCTTTTTCTCTTGAGTCTTCAATCCTGTTAGCAAGTTTCCTGGCTTCTACCATGTCATCAACATTGAGTTTTATAGCAGATATATGATCTGCAATTTCTTCAATTAAAGCAGCATCCTCTTTCGATAACTTCTCGGCTTTTTCTTGATCAAACACCATTCTCATTTTGTAGAGGTTGTCGAGCAACATCGACTGGTATTCAGTTGCAACAGGAATAATATGATTCATACATAAATCACCTAAAACACGTGCTTCAATCTGAATTTTTTTTGTAAATGTTTCCCACTTCACTTCGTTGCGAGCATGCAATTCTGTCTCATTAAGCACGCCAATGCTTTCAAACATCTTTACTGTCTCCTCCGATGTGTAGGCGTCATAAATAAGCGGTACACTCTTTTCGCAGTCTAGGCCTCTCTCTCGTGCTTCTATCTCCCATTCATTACTGTAACCGTTGCCTTCAAAGCGGATAGATTTAGAATCTCTTATGTATGAGCGTAATGTGTCGAAGATGGCCTCTTCTGTTCTCATACCCTCACCTATCTTATTATCGATATCTTTCTTAAAAGAGATCAACTGGGCAGCAACACTTGAGTTCAAAGCAATCATTGCTGCTGAGCAGTTTGCAGAAGATCCTACAGCTCTAAATTCAAACCTGTTTCCGGTGAAAGCAAATGGAGAAGTTCTGTTTCTGTCTGTATTGTCAACAAAAACTTCAGGAATATGAGCTACACCCAGTTTCATCATCTTAAGCTCATCAACTGTTATATCGTCATCATCAGAACTATTCTCAATCTTATCAAGCACAGCCGATATTTGTTTACCTAGGAAAACAGATATAATTGCCGGTGGAGCTTCATTTGCTCCAAGTCGATGTGCATTTGTTGCAGACATGATAGATGCTTTAAGCAATCCGTTATGTTTTTTTACTGCCATAAGTGTGTTCACTAAAAAGGTGACAAATAGCAGATTCTCCTGAGCTGTCTTTCCTGGAGTAAACAAGCCAACTCCTGTGTCAGTGCAGAGCGACCAGTTGCAGTGTTTACCCGAACCGTTAATGCCTGCATAAGGTTTCTCGTGAAGGAGAAGTTTAAAATTGTGCTTTACGGCTATCCTTCTCATTAGTGTCATAACCAGTAGATTCTGATCAACAGAAAGGTTGGTTTCGCCGTATATAGGTGCTATTTCATATTGATTGGGAGCAACCTCGTTATGTCTGGTTTTTAGTGGAATGCCATATTTATATGCTTCAAACTCAACCTCTTTCATAAAAGATGTAACTCGAGGAGGAATTGCACCAAAATAATGATCTTCAAGTTGCTGATTTTTTGCACTGTCGTGTCCCATAAGAGTACGCTCTGTAAGACTTAGGTCGGGTCTTACTGCATATAAGGCACTGTCAACAAGAAAATATTCCTGTTCCCATCCTAAATATGAATATACTTTTCTTACTTCAGGATAAAAAAATCTGCATACATCAACTGAAGCTTTATCAATTGCCGATAGAGATTTTAAAAGTGGTGTTTTATAGTCAAGAGCTTCACCTGTATATGAAATAAAAACTGTTGGAATACATAAAGTATCATCCATTATAAAAGCTGGTGATGATGGGTCCCATGCAGTGTATCCTCTAGCCTCAAAAGTATTACGGATACCTCCACTGGGGAAGCTTGAAGCATCTGGTTCTTGTTGAGCTAGCACTGTTCCGGCAAACCTCTCTATAATACTACCTCCAGGTCCATTTGCATAATCTATAAACGAATCATGTTTTTCGGCCGTTCCTTCAGTCAGTGGTTGAAACCAATGGGTGTAATGCGTTGCACCCATTTCAATAGCCCACATTTTCATACCTGCTGCAACATGATCTGCTATCTCTCTGTGAAGAGTTTTACCCATATCAATTGCTTCAAGCACAATGTTCATAGTCTCTTTAGAGAGATATTTTGACATCTGTGTTCGGTTAAAAACATATTTTCCAAAATACTCCGATGGGAGTTTACCCGGATCTGCTACTTCAACTGGTACTCTCCTCGTTGCCTCTGCTACAGCTTTAAATCGTAATGATGACATACTTTTCTGTGTTAGTTCTCAAATTCCAACACAAAATTAATCTTTTTGAATTAAATCATGCTTAATCTAACTCTTTATATCAAATTTAAATTATAACCTGTTTATATCGAGGGGTAATCATCTTTAATACCAACCCGCAAATACTTCTCTTCTAATGTAATTAATAGTAATCAAATTAATGAATTTGATACTAGCATTCTATATTAATACCTTGTAGCATTTTTATGGGTGCTTGATGAACTGATGATACAGCTCTGCCGGAGGGGTCAGCATTTTCTAAAAAAGCCTTATCCCATTCTAATGCAACTGGTGAGCTGCATGCAACAGAGGGCACGGAGGGCACACACAATGCAGCACTGTCAGATGGGAAAAGTTCGGAATAAATTGTTCGATAAAGATACTCTTCCTTCGAAAGCGGAGGATTTATAGGAAAGCGATTGCAAACATCACTCATCTGAAAATCTGTAATTGTTTTGTTGGCTATCTCTTTCAGTGAATCAATCCAGCTATACCCCACACCGTCGGAGAACTGTTCTTTTTGTCGCCAAATTACTTCATGTGGTAAGTAATCTTCGAATGCTTTTCTTATGATATATTTTTCAATCTTTCCATTTCCTGCCATCTTATCTTTAGGATTTAGTTGCATTGCTACATCTAAAAACTCTTTGTCCAGAAATGGCACACGACCTTCTACTCCCCACGAAGCAAGCGATTTATTTGCACGCAGGCAGTCGTATTGATGTAATTTACTCAATTTTCTTACTGTCTCTTTGTGAAATTCTTCTGCATTAGGAGCTTTGTGAAAATAAAGATAACCACCAAATATTTCATCTGCCCCTTCTCCCGAGAGTACCATCTTTATTCCTAAAGATTTTATATAACGGGCAATTAAATACATGGGAGTACTTGCTCGAACAGTAGTTACATCATAAGTTTCAATATGATAAATTACATTGCGTATTGCATCTAGTCCATCTTGCACAGTATATTCTATTTCATGATGAGTAGTGCCTATATGTTCAGCAACAATTCGTGCAGCTGCCAAATCAGGCGATCCTTTTAGCCCTATAGCAAATGAATGTAGAGGAAGCGCATACTTTGCCGCAATTGCCGATATAACTGAAGAATCCAAACCTCCGGAAAGTAAAACTCCATACGGTACATCGCTCATTAGCTGACGCTTTACAGCATTCTCTAGCGATACTTTCAACATGTTAAAATCAGATACATTCTCTTTTACATTATCATACTCCATCCAGTCGCGATCATACCATCTTGTTGGTTTTAGGTCTTTACTGTAATAATAAGATCCAGGAGGAAATTCTTCTATCTTATTGCAATAACCTTCAAGTGCTTTTAATTCTGACGCAACATAATATGCTCCATCCTTGTCCCAGCCCTGATAAAGTGGAATAATTCCAATATGGTCTCGACCAATTAGAAATAGATCTTTTTCAACATCATAAAGTGCAAAAGCAAATATCCCATTTAGTTCTTCTAAAAAATCTGCTCCCATTTCTTTATAAAGCGCCATTATCACTTCACAGTCTGAACGAGTAAGAAAATCATATCGGTCTTTATATTTTTCTCGTATATCCATATGATTATATATCTCACCATTAACTGCAAGCACTAACTTCCCATCTTTGCTAATAAGCGGTTGTTTCCCCGATTCAGGGTCTACTATAGCCAATCGTTCATGGGCCATTATTGCTTTATCACAGGCAAAAATGCCTGAACAGTCTGGACCCCTATGTCTTAGTTTCATAGACATGTCAAGTATTTGAGGTCGTAAATCATCCTTACTTTTTTGAAGATTAAAAGAACATACTATTCCACACATATAGTTAAGTTTTATATTGCTTATTTATTTAAGAACTATTGGTTACACAGGTAGCTATGAATATCCTCCGCAACTTTTCTTCCCGATGCTATTGCTTTAACAACCAAACTGGCACCCATCATTGCATCTCCTGTAGCAAATACCTTTTCTACACTGGTCTTGTTTTTTTTATCTACAGATACATTACCCCGATTATCGTATTCAACACCCAGTTCGTTAAGTAATCCCTCCTGAACCGGATGCAGGAATCCTAAAGCAAGCAAAACAAGGTCCGCTTTTAAAGTTTCCTTAATACCTGAAGTCACCATAGAAAATTTATTACTTGAGTTTAATTCCCAACTAACCTCTTCTGCCACTACCTCACTTACATTTCCATCTGCTCCAATAAATGAGATAGTATTTAATAACCATCTGCGAGTGCATCCCTCCTCATGAGAGGAGGAGGTTTTTAATATCTGAGGGTAGGGACTTGGCCAAGGGGTGGCAGGGTTCTTACCTACTGGTGGTTTTGGCATAATCTCTATTTGTGTTACACTTTTTGCACCTTGTCTTATCGATGTTCCTACACAATCTGAGCCTGTATCACCACCACCTATAACAAGTACATGCTTACCTTTTGCACTTATTCTCTCTTTACCATTGTTTTTCTCACCCAGTTGTACTTTTATCTCCTCTGAAAGAAAATCCATTGCAAAGTGAATACCATTAAGTTCACGACCAGTTGGATTAATGTCTCTAGGTTTGCCAGAACCTACTGCTAGACAAACTGCATCAAAATCACTCATTATCTCTTTTCCTGCAATATCTCTGCCTATCTCCATGTTTACTTTAAAAATTATGCCTTCTTCAACAAGAAGTTTTAGTCTACGATCGATAATGTGTTTGCTCAATTTAAAATTAGGAATACCATACCTAAGTAATCCCCCCAGACTATTATCCTTTTCAAAAACAGTTACAAGGTGACCTTTCTTATTTAACTGCTGTGCTGCAGCAAGTCCAGCTGGTCCCGACCCTATTATTGCAACTCTTTTTCCAGTGCGTTTCTTAGGCGGGTGTGCTTTAATCATTCCTTCAGTAAATGCAATTTCGGTTACAGATGCTTCATTTTCACGAATTGTAACAGGTGCATCATGCAAAGAAAGAACACACGATTTTTCACAAGGTGCAGGACAAACGCGACCAGTAAATTCTGGAAAATTATTTGTTTCGTGAAGTATTTCAACACCCTTTTTCCAGTCGCCTTTATATATATAATCTTGCCACTCAGGCATTTTGTTGCCCAGTGGGCATGCCCAATGACAAAATGGTATTCCACAATCCATGCAGCGTGATGCCTGTTGCTGCCTGTCTTCTCTGTTAAGGGTCTGTTCAACCTCTCCGTGATCATATATTCTTTCACTTAATAAACGATAGCCGGCTTCTTTTCTTGGTATCGTTATAAATGCTTTAGGATTTCCCATATTAATTCATCTTTATAATTCCTCAAAAGGATAGTTTTCATTAGTAATCTCTCTCTACTACTGCAATCTTAAGTTCCAGTTCTGCAATTTTTTTCTCCTGAAGAACCTTTTTATATTCAATCGGTACCACTTTTTTAAACATTACCACATAATGTTCCCAGTTATTCAGTATCTTTTTTGCCAAACTACTGTTAGTGTATTGCAGGTGTTTAGATATAAGGCTTTTGAGTTCGCGTATATCAGAAATATCTTCAACAAGAGACAACTCTACCATCTCCATATTACAGAAATAATCGAAATTGCTCTCTTCATCAAGCACATACGCTACACCTCCACTCATGCCAGCTGCAAAATTTCTTCCAGTCTTTCCTAAAACCGCAACAAGTCCACCTGTCATATATTCGCAACAGTGGTCGCCTACACCCTCAACAACTGCTATAGCACCCGAATTCCTTACAGCAAACCTCTCACCTGCAATACCATTAATAAACACTTCGCCCGATGTGGCACCATATAGCGATGTATTGCCACAAATTATGTTTTCATTAGAAATAAAACTACTGCTTCTTGGAGTAGCAACTATTATTCTACCACCTGAAAGTCCCTTACCCAGATAGTCGTTTGTATCGCCATGTAGATAGAATGTGACACCTTTTACTAAGAAAGCTCCGAAACTCTGTCCCGAAGAACCATCAAAATATGCCGATATTGTATGCTCCGGTAGTCCAATCTCTCCATATTTTGTAGCAATAATCCCAGAAAGCATAGCTCCAGTTGCTCTGTCAGTGTTTTTAATAACCTTTTTTATACCCACGGGTTGTTGGAATTCTATAGATGGTATTGCCTCTTTTATAAGCTGTTTGTCAAGTATATCCTCAATTTTGTGATGCTGTTTTTGAATCTGTCTTACTGAGTTGGTCTTTGCCTCTTCCGGATAATATATAATTCTAGATATATCAATCTTATCTGTTTTAGGTGAATTAGCGTAACTCCTCCTTAATAGCAAGTCGGAGCGCCCCACTATTTCATCAAGTGATCTGAATCCCAGTGAAGCCAGTTCTTCACGAACATCTTCAGCCAAAAACCTGAAATAGTTAACCAATTGTTCGTGGTGACCCGCGAATCGTTTTCGTAAGTCGGCATTTTGTGTTGCTATGCCTACGGGACAAGTGTTCAGGTGGCATTTTCTCATCATCACACATCCTAAAACAATTAGAGCGCTAGTTGCAAAACCAAACTCTTCTGCTCCGAGCATTGCTGCAATAACTATATCTCTGCCGGTTTTAAGCTGTCCGTCTGCTTGAAGCTTAACTTTACCGCGCAAATTGTTCATAACAAGTGTCTGTTGTGTTTCGGCAAGTCCTATCTCAAGAGGCATGCCCGCATGTTTTATGGAGCTGGCTGGACTTGCGCCTGTGCCACCCTCTGATCCACTTATTACAATTAAATCGGCTTTTGCTTTTGCTACACCTGCAGCAATTGTTCCAACACCACTTTCAGATACTAGTTTAACGCTTATTGTTGCTTGAGGATTTACATTCTTTAAATCGAAAATAAGCTGAGCCAAATCCTCTATTGAGTATATATCATGATGAGGTGGGGGAGATATAAGCGATATACCCGGAATAGAATGTCTTGTTTTAGCAATTATTTCATCAACTTTATAGCCAGGTAGTTGTCCTCCTTCACCCGGTTTTGCTCCTTGTGCAATCTTTATCTGCAACTCATCAGCATTTATAAGATATTCTGTTGTTACACCAAATCTGCCCGATGCTACCTGTTTTATTGCACTTCTTCTCGACAATCCATCTTCAGAGATGCTGAATCTTGCAGGATCTTCACCTCCCTCGCCTGTATTGCTCCTGCCTCCAATAATGTTCATTGCTATTGCCAGAGCTTCGTGTGCCTCTTTGCTTATTGAGCCATACGACATAGCACCTGTGCAGAACTTTTTCATTATATTTTCTGCAGGTTCAATTTCCGATAAATCTATAGGATTTTGTTTCAAATCCATTAAATCTCTGATAAATGTGGGCTTCTCTTTGTTGTTCACAATTGAACAATAGTCCTTAAATAGTTTATAGTTGTTTGTTTTGGTGGCAATCTGTAAACCTGCAATAGTTTCAGGGTTCCATGCATGATATTCACCTTCAACTCGATATGCATAATTACCTATGTTGTTAAGTTTGAATGGAGAATTATCATCATTATAGTAGACTTCAAAAAATGGTTGAAGCACTTCACTGGCAATATCATCTAAGTCGATACCCTCAATTTTAGAAGATATACCTTTGAAATAATTATTCAATACCGAAGAAGAGATACCTAAAGCTTCAAATATATGAGCACCTCTATAACTTCTGAGAGTTGAGTTGCCCATTTTAGAGAGCACTTTTAGCAGTCCCTTATTTATCGATTTTATATAGTTCTTTTTAGCAGTGTCAAAATCAATACTGATGCTACCCGATTTTATCTGTTGTTGTAATATTGCAAATATCAAATATGGATTAACAGCATTAGCGCCAAATCCAAATAGGAGCGCAAAATGCATTACTTCACGAGGTTCGGCACTCTCAACAACAATATCAATCTGCATTCTTTTACGTTTTTCTAATAAGTAAAGGTGAACCGCAGATGTGGCCAGTAATGAAGGAATTGGAGCGTGGTTAGCATCTACGCCTCTATCGCTTAGTATAATATAGTTTTTACCCTCATCTACAGCACTTTCTACGCTTATGCATAGATCGTCAAGTGCACTCTTTAATCCTACGGTGCCTTTTCTCGAATCAAAAAGAATAGGAATTACAGCAGTGGAAAAACCTTTGTAGCGCAGGTTTAGTAGTATATCAAATTGAGTGTTGGTTAAGACCGGACTTTTTAATTTTACTATTGGTGACATTTCTGGCATATTTTCAAGCACATTCTGATGTATTGCTCCCATATATCCTGTAAGAGACATCACCAACTCTTCTCTTATAGGGTCTATTGGAGGATTAGTTACCTGTGCAAATTGTTGCCTGAAGTAGTTGAAAAGTCGCTGAGGTTTTTCGCTCAATGGTGCCAGTGTAACATCATTTCCCATAGAAGAAACAGGCTCTTTACCTTCTACTGCCATTGGGTTTATCAGCAACCCAATATCTTCTACAGAGTAGCCAAATATTTTTAAAATTTTTTCGTAATCTTCAACCTCATTTTTTACACTTCGTCCCGATGTTATGTCATCAATATTAATACAATTCTTATTAAGCCACTCCTTGTAAGGGAAAGAACTTGCCAGACTCTCTTTCAACTCTTCATCATGATATATTTTTCCGGTGAGAGTATCAACCAAAAGCATTTTGCCGGGTTTTAGTCTGCCTCTCTCTTTAATGTCATTAGGTTTAAATTCAATAGTGCCTGTTTCAGACGCAATAACCATTACTCCATCGCGAGTTATGGTATATCTGGCAGGTCGCAACCCATTTCTATCTAGCATACCTCCGGCAAAACGGCCATCACTAAAAAGTAGTGTAGCAGGTCCGTCCCACGGTTCCATCATCATACTGTGATATTCGTAAAATGCTTTTAGTTCTTCTGAAATTGGGTTTTTGTCGTTAAAACTCTCCGGAACAAGTATTGCCATAGCATGAGATAAACTCTTTCCCGACATTAACAAAAATTCCAGTACATTGTCTATAGATGCGCTATCACTCATGTTGGGTTGAACAATCGGGTAGAGTGGTGCCAATTCGCCCAGTTGGTCCGATTTGAGCACCCTCTCCCTGCTCTTCATCCATTGTCTGTTTCCTCTTATTGTATTTATTTCACCATTGTGAGCAAGCATTCTGAATGGTTGTGCCAGATCCCATGTGGGAAAAGTGTTTGTACTAAAACGTGAATGAACAAGGGCTATGCGACTAGTGAAATTGCTGTTCGAAAGGTCAGGAAAGTATTGCCTCAATTGTAAAGATGAGAGCATTCCTTTATATATCATCTGTTTTGTTGAAAGACTGACAATATAAAAGGTTCTTTCTTTCACAACCTTGTGACCTGCAAGCCTGTTTTCAATCTTTTTTCTCAGGATGTACAGTCTTTTCTCTAACTCATCTGAAGAGCCAGGGCCAGAGATGAAAAGTTGTTTAATAATTGGCTCGTTTGATAATGCAATTTCTCCCAGACAGCTGCTGTTTACTGGAACATCTCGTATATTTAAAAGTGTTAGCTGTTCGTTTGAGACTACCTCTTTAATTATATTAATACAAAACTCCCTCTCGTCATTGTCTTTAGGTAAAAAAACCAGCCCTGTTCCATACCTACCCTCAGCAGGTACGGCAATGCCTTGAAGAAGAATGAACTCATGTGGTACTTGTACTAAAATTCCCGCTCCATCTCCTGTAATACTATCCGAACTTTCTGCTCCTCTGTGAACCATATTCTCCAGTAATTGCAGTCCTTTCTCTATTATCGAATTAGACTTTTCGCCATTGAGTGTTATTGCCAAGCCAACTCCACATGAGTCATGTTCGTTGTTGAATGCGTAGAGCGACTTCTGTTCGAGTTTTTCGAGTCTGCTAAATATCGTTTTATTGTTCATTTTTTTTGTTTTAAGTAGAAAATTCTATAGAGTAAAATGGTGAGTTCCTATTAGCTTATAAAGAGTAGCTCTCTGTATTTTGGTAGTGTCCACATCCTGTTATCTACTATCAACTCTAGCTTATCTACATGATATCTTATTTTATCGAAGTATACTTCTACTTTATCGTGGTAAGCAATTGCTTTTTCTCGCGTGTCTGTTAATTTATTAGCAGCTTTACGCGCTTCCACCATTTCATATACATTGCTGTTTATTGCAGAAATGTGTTCTGCAATTTCCTCTATTAGTGCAGCATCCTCCTTCGACATCTTTTGTGCTTTCTCCTTGTCAAACACTATTTTCATCTTATATAGATTGTCGAGAAGCATAGTTTGATATTCAGTTGCAACCGGAATTATATGATTCATGCACAAGTCGCCCAGTACCCTGCCTTCTATCTGTATCTTCTTTGTGTAGGTTTCCCATTTTACTTCATTTCGTGCATGCAGTTCTTTTTCGTTCAATACACCAATTCTCTCAAACATCTCAACCGATTGTTTCGTGGTATATGCATCATGAATTACTGGTACACTTGTTTCGCAATCCAATCCTCTTTTAACTGCTTCTTCTTTCCATTCATCACTATAACCATTTCCCTCAAAACGTATGGGCTTAGACTCTTTGATGTAATGCCTAAGCGTGTCATATATAGCCTCTTCGGTTTTCATTCCTTTCTCAGTCTTCTTGTCGATCTCTTTTTTGAAATCAATAAGTTGATCTGCTACTACCGAATTAAGGGCTGTCATTGCAGGAGAGCAGTTTGCCGAAGACCCTACAGCCCTAAATTCAAATCTGTTTCCAGTAAAAGCAAAAGGTGAAGTTCTGTTTCTATCGGTATTATCTATCAAAACCTCCGGAATATGAGCAACACCTAGTTTCATCAATTGTAATTCATCAACAGATATTTCATCATCATCAGAACTGTTTTCAATCTTGTCAAGAACCGCTGATATCTGTTTCCCCAGAAATACAGAAATAATAGCAGGTGGGGCTTCATTTGCACCCAAGCGATGGGCGTTATTTGCCGACATGATAGAGGCTTTTAGCAGTGCATTATGTTTATATACAGCAACAAGAGTATTCACAAGAATGGTTACAAACAACAAGTTTTCGTTAGGGTTCTTTCCAGGGGTAAATAGACCAATTCCTGTGTCTGTGCATAGTGACCAGTTATTGTGTTTACCCGAACCATTAACTCCGGCAAATGGTTTCTCATGTAAGAGCAGTTTGAAGTTGTGCTTATCTGCAATTTTATGCATCAAAGACATTACCAAAAGGTTCTGATCAACTGCTAAATTTGTTTCTCCAAATATAGGAGCAAGTTCAAATTGGTTTGGAGCCACTTCATTATGACAGGTTTTAAGAGGAATACCATATTTGTAAGCTTCATGCTCTATCTCCTGCATAAAAGAAGCTACTCTAGCCGGTATCGACCCAAAATAGTGATCTTCCAGCTGTTGGTTTTTTGCGCTCTCATGCCCCATAAGTGTTCTCTCAGTTAATATTAAATCAGGCCTTGCCGAATATAATGCTTTATCAACTAAAAAATATTCCTGCTCCCAACCAAGGTATGAAAACACTTTCTTAACATCAGGATAAAACAACTTACAAACTTCTACAGACGCTCTGTTAATTGCGTTTAGTGCTTTAAGAAGAGGTGTCTTGTAATCTAACGCTTCACCTGTATAGGATATAAACACGGTTGGTATACATAGCGTACCATCAATAATAAAAGCAGGTGAAGATGGATCCCAGGCTGTATAACCTCTTGCTTCAAAAGTATTTCTTATACCACCACTAGGAAAACTCGAAGCATCTGGTTCTTGCTGTGCTAATAGTTTTCCCGAAAATCGTTCTATTACGTTTCCACCAGGTTCATTTGCATAATCAATAAACGAATCGTGCTTTTCAGCAGTTCCCTCTGTTAAGGGTTGAAACCAGTGAGTGTAATGTGTGGCTCCCATTTCAACAGCCCACATCTTCATTCCAGCGGCCACGTGGTCTGCTATACTTCTATTTAGTGTTGTGCTATTGTCGATTGCCTCCAAAACTATTTCCATCGTCTCTTTAGAAAGGTACTTCGACATTTGAGTGCGATTAAAAACATACTTGCCAAAGTATTCTGAGGGTAGTTTACCTGGAGATGCCACTTCAACTGGCACTCTTTTCGACGCTTCTTCTACTGCTTTAAATCTTAATGTTGACATTTTAGATTGACTTTTTAGTAGTTTATATATCTATTAATTTGAATAATGTAAGTATTATGCCGTAAAAGTATACAAAAAGATTTAAATACAAAGCAAAAGAAAGAAAAAAGATACAATAAGGTAAAAAGATTAACAAAAGGATATTATAGATGTGTTTTGAGTGACAAAAGGTAAAATGCAATAGACCTCCAGCTATAATTAAATAACAGGAGGTCTATAATGCTCTAAATGTATTGTTTACTTATGAATATGTGTGTACACTCTGTTGTGCCGATGGTAGATAGTTAACTCCATACCAGCAAATTTGCAGAAGTATAAAAGATATTATTAAAATTATCATTGAAGTTCTAGGTG
Source organism: uncultured Proteiniphilum sp. (assembly GCA_964478295.1). GTDB lineage: Bacteria > Bacteroidota > Bacteroidia > Bacteroidales > Dysgonomonadaceae > Proteiniphilum. Next base: position 24,280 of record CAYZHS010000003.1, read on the forward strand.
AAGAATGTTTCTTTAGTCGATAATGAATATATGCTAAATAGCCAAGCCAAGTGATTGCAGCCCAAGTCTCTTTTGGGTCCCAGCTCCAATAGTGTCCCCAGGCCTCCTTTGCCCATATAGCTCCCATTAGCATACCCAGAGTTATGCAGGCTGTTCCGGCATAAACCATATTGTCTGCCATGGATATAATTCCCGACGGGTTGGATAATTTCTTCTCGCGTATCAGATAGTATATTGCAACTAAAGTTACTGCTCCCAGTATAGCATATGAGAACATATAAATTATTACGTGAGGAGAAAACCACGGGCTTTGTAGTGCTGGCATCAGCACCTTATTGTGTATATCGGGCTTTGCTATGTTTATAATAATAAATATTGCTGATAACAATGTTGTAAAAGAAAGTATCCACTTGTAGTTCCATCGTAAATATGTTAATACACCTGCAACGGGCAAGAAGAATGAATACCAAAGACGTGTTTCGCCCATTGTTCTGAGTGGTGGACGCTCAAGAGAGATCCATAAGCCAGTAATAAATATTGCAAATATTATTAATCCTGCAAGGGTTAGTAATGCCGGTAAGGTTTTCCTTTTACTTTTATAGGCAAAAGCTGCTCCTACTGTCCAAAAGAGTATAGCAGCAATTGCGAAATATACAAATGAATCCCAAGTCATACCTTATTTTGTTTTGGTCCTAAAATGAAAATAAATAATGCTCCAGCCATTAACATTATAATGCCAATGTAAACCACCTTAAGCCAAGGATCTCTAACTAGTTCAAAAACCGAACTGTTTGAATATTTACCCAATGAGTCGTCGTAGCTGTATTGATAAATTTTCCAATTATCTATTGATAGAGGCTTGTTTACTTCTATAACTGAATTCTTGATTTTTCCTCCTTCTGTATAAATGGTTACATGCGAGCTATATCTTTTAACTTCCTGTGGAGGCATGGCAATGCTAACTTTATCGTTAACCCTAAGTAAACTGTGAGGCATAAGGTAACTGCCGTTAGTTATCCAACCCTCAACCGACTCTTCAGTGTCAGGCTTTAAGGCTCTTACTTTTACTGCAGTGGTAGCACCATCCATTTTCATACTCACTACATTAGAGAATGTGCTATCTCTAAATATAACGGCATCAGGTATATAGTCTAAAATTTCAAGAGTTAATCCGGCCAATTGAATTGTTTTGCCAACTCCTTCAAACATATAGCTTTCAGGTCGTGATGCAGGCAGCATTCTGCCTGTTTCATTTTCTATTACTACCAATTTTGGTTCATACTCCTCTATAATAAACGTGTCGAGCTGAATGGCTAAGCTAAGTTCTTTTACTCCACCTTTATTATCCATAGCCCTCCATTCAATATTACCTTCATCAACACTCATTGTAAGTCGCTCTAAATCTGCGCTCCCAATTATTCCTCCAAATAAAGCTAGAAATAGTCCCAAATGGTTTAAGTAGAAGCCAATATCTCTAAACGACTGTTTTTGTTTTGTACGTCTTAGAGTTGTTAGTCCCAGTATTAACAAAAGGTACATGCATGAGAGTACAAATGGCCATGAGGTAGTCATATTATGCCACCCTAATATGGAAAATATATTTGGAGGTAATTGCTCTATCGGTGTGTCAAATGCAAATTGTGGTAATATCCCCAAAATTACACACATTATAACCAATACAATAATAGATGGTATTGTAGAGTAAACAGTTGAGAGCCATCTAACAGATCTATTATTACCTGCAAAAAAATGTACAGCAAGAAGCCCTATAATAAATAGGGCTCCTAATATTAGGTTAATTGGTGAAGCAAATAATCTTGGGTTAATGTTTCCTAAGGTTAGTTGTAGCATTAATCCTGCAATTACAAAACCTGCCGCTACTATAAATCCTTCTGCATACCCCCATGGTTGCTCCCATATCTTTCGGGAAGTGTTATTCATCAATCTTTTATACTATTTATAAACACAAATACTGGTTTGTATTACTTTAAACTGACTAGTCGGTTATTCTTTTTCGCTGTTTCAAGCCATTTTGGAACAACAGTTTCCATAAATTTATTTTTATTACTTCTCTCCATTTCCATATCCAAGCCAATGTATGCCTGCGCCTTATCTTTTGTTGAAATGTCGGGTAGTGGAACAGTGCCGGTATATCCAAGTTCTGTTAATACTTTAGCTATCTCAAAACGTGCTTTATGTGCGCGATCAAGACTAAGCGAAAGAATTCTATGAAACTCAACAGGTGAGTGGAAAGAGCCTCCGTGAGATGCTACTGCGTAGTCCCAACGCCATTGCGACTGACGAATAAGTTGCAGAGCATCTTTCATTTGAGTTTCAGTAGCTCCTTTTTCCCATGCAAATTGGGCTTCTATGTGCGCAGTTGCAAGCTCTTTCTCTGCTAAAGTACGAATCTGATCGGCACTACGCTGACGTTCGTATACTGCACTGCGAAGATCTTCTTCTGTTTCGCGATGGCACACCTGACAGGTGTTATTCATACTTGCGAGAGGACTTCTTATATGGTGACTGCTAGATTTTACGCCTCCTTCTGATACATATGGCATATGGCAATCGGCACACGATACTCCACGCTGAGCGTGAATGCCTGTTTTGAATATTTCATAATCGGGATGTTGTGCCTTGATAATTGGCGCTTTACTTAATGCATGTGTGTAGTCTGCAAACTGTATGCTATCGTAATATTGCTCTGCACCTTCCATTGTAAGACCATTATGCCAGGGGAAAATCAAATATTTACCTTCGGGTGTAAAGTAATATTCAACATGGCACTGTGC
>CAYZHS010000004.1:0-22230 GCA_964478295.1 uncultured Proteiniphilum sp.
CCTTAACAACTTTATCGTGACGTATATCTTTACCTTCTATCAGATATACAGCCGATTCAGCAATATCTACAGCTTTGTCTCCAATACGTTCAAGGTAATAAGAGATACTATTCAGATTCATCATATTCACAAGGCTTTGAGTACTTAAAGCTTGGTTGTTGAAATCTTCAGCAAGTTTCCTTTCAATCTTACGCTCTAGCTTATCCACCTTATCGTCCATCAATATAGTATCGTATGCCATTTCATTACTTACTCCAGAAAAGGCAAAAACTGCTTTTCGCAACATTTTATCAGTTTGAGTAAACATCTTACTTAACAACCTTTTGTATTGCTCAAAGCCTTGAAGAGAAAAATCCATTTCCTGCAAAGCAAGTTTTATATTTTCTATAAGATCTCCTACTCTTTCCATCGATATGGTCATATCGTGATATGCCATTAATCGTCTCAAGTCGGATGCACGAGGTGTAAAAAGCATAATAGCGTTAATCACCTTTTCTTTTATAGTTATATCAAGAGAATTAATAACTTTTTCATTCTTTTTTAGAATGTCAATCAGCTCCTTGTTATGATTGTCGTGAACTAACTCTTCAGCCTTAATCATTTGAGTAAGAACAATTTCTGACAATAATATAAAGTCGCTGTGCAACTGATCTAAGTATTTATCTTTAATTCCTAATACAGGAGTTGAATTTATATTTTCGTTTAATGTATTCATTAGTTTAACCGATATTATTTGATTTATTAAAAATGATTCAACTATCCAAAAACACCTGTAAGATATTCTTCTGTTCGCTTATTCTTTGGTTTAGTAAACATTTGAGTTGTATTACCATGTTCTATCAACTCTCCCAAATACATAAACATTGAGTTATCTGAAATACGTGCTGCTTGAGACATGTTGTGAGTAACTACAATTATAGTGAATTGACTCTTCAATTCCAACAATAATTCCTCAATTTTGTTCGTTGATATTGGGTCCAGGGCCGAAGTTGGCTCATCCATAAGTAATATCTCCGGTTTAAGTGCAAGTGTACGTGCTATACAAAGACGTTGTTGCTGTCCACCCGAGAGGAACGAACCACGTTTGCTCATCACATCTTTTACTTCATCCCATAAAGCAACACCCCTAAGACTTTGCTCTACAATCTCATCTTTCTCTTTCTTACTGATTTTTATCCCATTAAGTTTATATCCGGCAAGAACATTCTCATATATACTCATTGTAGGAAAAGGGTTGGGTTGTTGAAACACCATACCAGCCATTCTTCTAACCTCCATTGCATCTATATTGAATATATTTTCACCCTTAAGGAGTATCTCTCCAGTTGTTTTTATATTTGAATAAAGATCATGAAGGCGGTTTATAGCACGCAAAAGCGTACTCTTTCCACAACCCGATGGGCCCATTATTGCAGTTATAGTATTAGGATAAATGTCTGTACTCACATTTTTTACCGCCTGCGTACCAGGAGAATACGATACAGACACATTTCTCATCTGAAGAATGGGTTCCATTATATTTTTATTATTTAAATTTTCCATTTACGTGCTACAATATTTGCTATCCAGTTCAATAAGAATATAACAATTAATAGTAATAATGAAGATGACCACACCAAGTCTACCAAGTTTGGATCGTTGTAAAAATCCCATATCAACAGGGGTATTGCACTTGTAGGCTCAAGAATATCCCAGTTCACAACAGATGCACCCAATGCAGTAAGCATAAGAGGCGCTGTTTCTCCCATAACTCGTGAGATTGCTAATAATATTCCTGTAAATATCCCCCCAAAGCCCGAAGGTAATAAAATTCTTAATACAACATTAGTATATGAAGATCCCAATGCAAGTCCCGCTTCTTTGTATGCCCTTGGCAACATCTTTAGCGTCTCCTCTGTTGATCTGACAATCATAGGCAACATCATAATTGTAAGTGCAACACTACCAGCAAGTGCCGAATAACCTCCCAAAGGTTTCACTACCCATGCATAAGCAATAATACCAACTACAATTGAGGGCATACCTTGAAGTAGGTCGGTTAAAAAGCTTATAACTTTCGCAAACTTCATATCGCGATTTTCTGAAAGATAAATCCCAATAAAAAGTCCTAATGGCACCGAAAAAAGTATTGCCAATAAAACTATAAGTATAGATCCTGTAATACCATTTAATATACCACCCGGAATAGGATCACCGTTCATATTTGCCAAAAGTGCATCCATCGAAGAGGGTGTAACCTGAGTAAAAAGGTTCAAATTAAAATTTTTATACCCTTTTGATACAACATCCCACAATATAAAGAAAAGTGGTATCATTGCTAAAAAAGAAAACAAACAAACCATCCAGTAAACCAGGGTATTCTTTCTTTTTCTTGCGTTTATAGAATTATTTATAGTCATACTCTTACTTATCAAATTCTGGCAACTCTTTTCATAATAAGCTTAGCAACGAGATTGATTATTGCTGTAATTATAAACAGTAACAATCCTATTGCAATAAGTGAACTCAACTTAATACCATCTGCTTCGCCAAACTGATTTGCTATAACACTAGCCATAGTATTACCAGTATCACGAAGTCCATCAGGAATCCTATCTGTATTTCCAATTAGCATTGTTACTGCCATGGTCTCTCCTAAAGCACGACCAAGAGCTAAAATGTATGATGCTACAATACCTGAGGTTGCCGTTGGAATACTAATATGACGTATCATTTCTATTTGTGTTGCACCCAGACTAAAGGCACCTTCTTTAAGATTATTTGGAACCATAGAAATAAACTCTGTACTGAGCGAAGAGGCATAAGGTATAATCATAATTGCTAAAACAACTGATGATAGGAAAATGCCGAAGCCTTGAGCATTTAAGCCCATTTCAATAATCAAAGGTCTTATTGCATAAAATCCCCACAATCCATATACTATCGATGGAATACCTGCAAGTAAATCAACCACAGATCTAACTACCGAAGATATTCTTTTTCCTTTAAAATATTCACCATTAAAAAGTGATACTGCAAAAGAAAAAGGGAAACATAAAACAAGGGCAAAAAATGCTGTATATAATGTACCTATTATAAAAGAGAGTGCACCATACTCTTCAGTAGCTGAACGAGGATCCCATTCGGGGTTTGAAATAAATCCCCAGATTCCATATTCTTGAAATGCATCTGACGAACGGCTAACAAGGGCAAATATGATACCGGCACTTAGCAGTAAAATTATAAATGCTGCAAAAAAGAGTAAAAACCGGAATATTTTATCTTTCATTTAATTAAACTGTAATATTATAAATCAATTCAGATAAGTCTAATTTTTAAAATAAAGGTGTACCCCCATAATTCATCTCACTTATTAAGTTGCGATTTTTTTGGAGTGCTTGTTCTGACAATGGAGCATAATTAATCTGAGCTGCCACTCTTTGACCATCTGCGCTAATTACATATTGCAACAGCTCAACCAGCTCTCTTGCTTCGTCGATAGTACGATTGTCGTATTTTTGATCTTTGTATGCTAAAATCCAAGTAAAAAGACTTATAGGATAAGCATCTGGATCATCAGAATCGGTTATTGTAGCTCTCATATCATCTGGTAATGCTACGTTTGCAGCAGCAGAAATCGACTCAAGTGTGGCATCTACGTAATTACCTGCTCTATTTTTAAGCTTCGCTGTTGGTAATCTTAATGTTAATGCATATTCCGAGCCAATATAACCAATCGACCCCTCTGTCTGCTGAACAATTCCAGCAACACCTGGGTTTCCTTTTGCGGCAATACCGGCTGGCCATTTTAAAGACTTACCTTTTCCCATTATATCGTTCCATTCTTTGCTTACAACTGAAAGATATTCCGAAAAATTAAAAGTTGTACCACTACCATCCGACCTGTATACAGGAGTTATTTCTAGTTCAGGTAAATTTACACCGGGATTTATCGAAACAATCTTAGGATCGTTCCATTTTTTTATCTTTCCCAAATAAATATCTGAAATAAGTTGTCCTGTTAATCTCAGACTGTCTACACCCTCTAATGTATAAGCCATTACAACAGCTCCCATACAAGTGGCTATATGAATAACTTCTGCATTCATCGACTCAATCTCTTTTTGATTTAAAAATGCGTCACTGGCACCAAAATCAACTGAATGATCGCGTAAACTGCGTATTCCACCCCCACTTCCAATAGCTCCATAATTAACAGTATAACCTTCGTTATTACGCATAAAATCGCGAAAAACAATATTATAGTATGGATAGGGAAATGTTGCTCCAGCACCTGATATGGTGCTCTTTGAACTGCTGCTGCCCTGACTGGATGTGTTATTATTACATGAGTAAAACAAAGCCGGGAAGAGCAAAAATAGTATAATTCTCCTCATTAAAATTAACCTCAAGTGTCTTGTTTTAAAGATTCGCGACAAAAGTACAATTTGTTAACTACATTCCACCCTCATACTTGTTACGAATTTGTTAAGATTGTAACAATTCAATTTATCTTATCTTACAAACTTCGATGCAACAGTGCGAAAATCCATAGAGTTAATCTGATCCCATTTCCAAACGTGATCATCTAGTAGACTAATTATTTTATCTATTCTTTCTTCAGTATTTAGATTAGCTAATTGGTCTGCATGAAGCAGTAATGTTATTTTTTCATTTGAACTATTAGGGTATCTTACGTTTAAATCATATTGAGTTTCTGCAGTACCCCCATAACGCAATCCCAGAAACTTCCGATTTGTGCCTTCCTCGTTCCATTTCCATCTCACAAGGATTGCTTTTGCCATACTATTCTCCTTGTAATTGCTTTCTAGGTTTTTTTTTATCATATTATTATCCATTACCCAAAAAAATTAATTAGTCGTTATTTTAATTATTTTTTGCATTTATAGAGGAATAATAGCTAATAAAACAAAAGCATATATCCAAATATTACCTATTTTTGCGTACTGTCATTTTTATATGACACCTTAATTGTGGAGCCGTTCGGATTGTGAAATTTGGACGGCTTATTTTTTTTCTTCATTCCTACCAATTAACAGTAAAACACTATTACAAAAAACATGTTCACGAGGTTTTGTTAAATATACGGTTGTAAAATAAAATTGTTACTTTTGCATCCGAAAAGATTTCCTTTTCTGTGTAGCTTAGGGAACCACATAAAAAACAAAGTTTATGAAAGATTATAAAAATCAAGATGCTATTGTCCTTTTTTCTGGGGGGCAAGATTCAACAACATGTCTTTATTGGGCAAAAAGAGAGTTCAGGAATGTACATTCACTCTGCTTTACATATGGCCAACGACATTTACAGGAAGTAGAAAATGCAAGAAGATTGTCTGAGATGGCCAATGTTGAATTCGATGTGCTCGACACAACTGTAATTTCACATTTAGCACCAAATTCACTTACAAATAAAGACATCTTAATGGATAAAGAAAAGCCAGGAAATTCTTATCCTAATACTTTTGTGCCGGGAAGGAATCTATTATTCCTGACATTTGCAGCAACCATTGCTTATGCTAAAGACATTCGTCACATTGTTACAGGAGTATCTGAAGCCGATTATAGCGGTTACCCCGACTGTAGAGATACATTTATTAAATCGGCAAATGCTACTCTCAACCTTGCAATGGACAAACAGTTTGTAATTCACACTCCGTTAATGTGGCGAACTAAGAAAGAGGTATGGCAACTTGCCGACGAACTTGGGGTTTTTGAACTGGTGAAGAACGAAACACTCACATGTTACAACGGTATTCAAGCCAAAGGGTGTGGAGAGTGTCCTGCATGCATTATTCGCAACAAAGGATTAGATGAATTCATGTCTGAGAAAGTGCAGGTTAAATAAAAGTTCCAATTGTTTAAAGAGGTATATTTAATTATATCACACAAAAAAAATTTATTATGGAAATTGATGGATTAAGCCATTTAGGCAGTAAAACTGAATACAAGCAAGACTATGCACCCGAGATGCTTGAAGCTTTTGAGAATAAGCATAGAGATAACGACTACTGGGTAATTTTTGATTGCCCTGAATTCACAAGTCTTTGCCCAATAACAGGGCAACCCGATTTCGCTACAATAAGAATCAATTACTTACCTGATGTAAGGATGGTTGAGAGCAAAAGCCTTAAGCTTTATCTGTTTAGTTTTAGAAATCATGGTGCTTTTCATGAAGATTGTATTAATATAATAATGAAGGATCTAATTAAATTAATGGATCCAAAATATATTGAAGTTACAGGCATTTTCACTCCTCGTGGTGGAATAAGCATCTACCCATATGCAAATTATGGAAGAAAAGGCACTAAATATGAAAAGATGGCCCAAGAAAGACTCTTAACACATTCAGTACCTTTGTAACATCTTATAGTTTTAATAAGAACTACTCCTCTGTTTTTGGTTCGTAATAACGTACCCAGTCGATATGCATCTCTGCAGGAAGTACTGATGGATCAGTATTTTTATTAAGTCGTAGTCCAATAACCAAATTCAAATCGGTGTCATCAAATGGAAATTGTCCCGGAATTTCAGTAGGAATTCTGGGATATTTTCTTGTGCGTGTGCCATCAACATAGAACACTATACTGTCGGGGTATTTTTCCACACCATATATATGGTATTGCGTCGGATTTACTCCAATGAGTGAACTAGAAGGTGGATTATCGGGCATTCCGTAAGTTGTGGTATATTCAGATGTAATTGACTGATACACGAATTCATCATTTCCATATTGCTCAACAATATCAATAACAATATTGTCATCATCACTATTCGCAGGCAAAAGTGATATAAATGGTGTAGCATCTGCTGTAGCAGATACTCTAACTCTTGCTTCAATTCTTTTTATCTCATTAGCTTTTACACCTTCTCTTTTAATACCACTTGTAAGAAATGGAAGATTATCATCATCTGCAGGGTTATCTATACCTTTCAATATTAAGTTGCCCCCCTCTACTACATATAATGCAGCACTATCACTCATATATCTGTACATATGCTGCTTGCCACGTGCTGTTTTTGACCATAACGACAAATCTAGTTGTTCATCAAAATTATCCTCCCATTCCAGCATCCATCCCTTGCGGTATTTATCGTCATCATTATTTTGATTGAAGCACGAAGTTAGTGTAAACACTATCAGCATTATAAAAAGAACAATATTCTTTTTCATTTGATTTTTTCTAATTAATATTGGTTATTGATTTTTATTGAACCACAAAAGTAAGTATTATCCATTTTAGTCTATTGCAATCCTTCTCAAATTGTGTTAACGAAGATACTTTTCCACACTTTTTATTAACTTTGCCATTTGTATAAAAAATTAAAATCAATAAGCAATTTATTAATTCAACTATGCTTGAAATCTCTCAGCGTGGCATTCAAATGCCAGCATCACCAATTAGAAAATTAGCACCGTTATCTGATGCAGCTAAAGCAGAAGGTGTAAAGGTATACCACTTAAATATTGGTCAACCAGATATGCCAACGCCAAAAGAAGCATTAGATGCAATTAAATCAATAGATCGTACAACCCTCGAATATAGTCCAAGCGACGGATATAGGTTTTATAGAGAAAATCTGGTAGAATATTACAATACATTTAATATAGAGCTCACTCCTGAGGAAATTATTGTAACTGCAGGTGGATCAGAGGCAGTGCTTTATGCTTTTATGGCTTGCTTAAACCCGGGTGATGAGATAATAGTTCCAGAACCTGCTTACGCTAATTATATGGCCTTTGCAATTTCTGCAGGTGCTATTATAAAAACTATTCCTTCTGATATCGAATCAAATTTTGCTCTACCCCCTATCAATAAATTTGAAGAGCTTATTAATGAACGAACTAAGGGAATACTTATTTGCAATCCAAATAACCCTACCGGATATGTTTATACTCCCGATGAGATGGAGCAGATTCGCAAATTGGTATTAAAATATAATTTATACCTTTTCTCAGATGAGGTCTATAGAGAGTTTATATATAATGATACACCATATATATCGGCATGTCACCTCAAAGAGGTAGAGCAAAATGTGGTTCTTATAGATTCTGTATCTAAAAGATATAGTGAATGTGGAATAAGAATTGGTGCACTTATCACAAAAAACAAGCAAGTACACGATACTGTAATGAAGTTCTGCCAAGCCCGATTAAGTCCACCACTTATTGGGCAGATAGCTGCAAACGCCTCTCTTAGTGGCAGTGGTGATTATATGAAACAAAGTTTTGAAGAGTATAAAAGCAGGCGAGACTTCCTTATTGAACGTTTAAATAAAATACCTGGAGTCTATTCTCCAATGCCTCAAGGTGCATTTTACACATTGGCTCAACTTCCCATTGAAGATGCCGATAAATTCTGTGCATGGTGTTTATCTGACTTCAGATATGAAGGCCAAACAATTTTTATGGCTCCTGCATCGGGGTTTTATGTAACACCTGGTTTGGGTAAGAATGAGGTGCGTATAGCATATGTTCTTAATAAAAATGATTTAAGCAATGCAATAACAGTTCTCGAAAAAGCATTAGAGGCGTATAAAAAACTAAAAGAGTAAATAGATATCACTTTAAAACCATGAATGCAGAACTATTCATTGCGAGAAGAATATACAAGGGAGAAAAAAGCGACAATAAAAATGTTGCTTCTCCCGCAGTTAAGATTGCTATTGCAGGAATAGCATTGGGACTTGCCGTGATGATTGTGGCAGTATGTATAATTGTTGGTTTTAAAAATGAGGTGAGAGCAAAGGTTATTGGCTTTGGCTCTCATATACAAATAACGGCATTTGAGACCAACAACTCTTTCGAGCACTCTCCAATTGCTATTTCGGACTCTTTACGACAAATATTAAGTACTAATCCAGAAATAAGACATTTCCAGGAATATATTACCAAACCAGGTATTATTAAGACTGATGATAATTTCATGGGTGTTGTGCTAAAAGGTGTTTCTGATAGTTACGACTGGAATTTTTTCAAGACCAACCTGCTTGAAGGTGACGTTATCTTGCCAAATGACACATCTTCTAATAATGCTGCTATAATTTCAAAAAGCATTGCTAATAAGCTTAATTTGAAAATTGGCGACAGGTTCACTTGCTATTTTGTGCAGGAACCGGTGCGTGCCAGAAGATTCGATATTGTGGGTATTTATGAAACCAATTTTGAGGATTGGGATAAACTATTTATAATAACTAAAAAAGACATTCTTGGGAGTCTGAATGACTGGGACGATGATCTTGTGAGTGGCATAGAAGTTTTGGTGAAAGATTATGATAATCTCGACAAAACTACACAGGATCTTTTCTTTAAAATGTCATCATATAACGACAGACTGGGTAATGCACTCTACACTCGTTCCATTAAAGATATAAATCCAATGATATTCAACTGGCTTAACCTGCTTGATATGAATGTATGGGTTATAATCTCTCTTATGTTAATTGTTTCGGGCTTTACAATGATATCGGGACTGCTAATAATTATTTTAGAAAGAACAAATATGATTGGAATGCTTAAATCTATGGGTGCAAGGGATTTCAGCATAAGAAGAGTGTTTTTATATCTTTCTGCATTCCTCATAGGAAGAGGTATGTTATGGGGAAATATTATTGCACTTCTCTTTTGTGTTTTACAAAGCAAATTTAAAATTTTAAAGCTCGATCCATCCACATATTATCTTTCAGCAGTACCTGTAGACTTAAATCCTTTGTATATTATACTTCTTAATGTGGGAACTCTTATTGTTTCTTTACTTATGATGATTGGTCCTTCTTATTTAGTTGCTAAAATTACTCCCTCTAAATCAATTCGTTTTGAATAAAAGTTGTAGAATACTTCATACCGGCGACTGGCATTTGGGTAAACGACTTGAAGATTTTTCACGTCTTGAGGAGCAGCGTGCCGTTATGGATGAAATATACGAAATAGCTGTAAAAGAAGAGGTTGATTTAGTGGTTGTCTCTGGAGACCTTTTCGACACATTTAACCCACCCACTGAGGCAGTTGAACTTCTTTACAAAACATTAAAAAGACTAACAATGGGGGGTATACGCCCTGTAGTTGCCATAGCGGGCAATCACGATTCACCCGATCGTATTGAGGCACCCGATCCATTGGCCAGAGAGTGTGGAATTATTTTTTCGGGCTACCCCAATTCTGTAGTGCCTAACTTTGAATTGGATACTGGACTAAAAGTTATTAATAGTGATAAAGGATTTGTTGAGCTGAGTATACCTACAGTAGATTTTCCTATTCGACTGATTCTTACTCCATATGCAAATGAGTATCGACTAAAGAGTTTTCTTGGCGAAGAGAATACTGAAGAGGAATTACGTAATGTTTTGCAAAATAATTGGCAAAATTTAGCCAATAAGTACTGCGATAGAAATGGTGTAAACATTCTGATTTCTCATCTCTTTATGATTAAAAAGGGTGGTCTTATTCCTGAGGAACCTGAAGATGAAAAGCCAATATTGCACGTAGGGGGTGCTCAGGCAATTTATAGCGAAAATATACCTTCCCAAATTCAGTACACTGCATTGGGACATTTGCATAGAATGCAAAAAACAGATGATTATCCCTCTCCAATATACTATAGTGGCAGTCCCATATCATATAGTTTTTCTGAAGCAAATCAAAAGAAATATATCTTGCTGGTTGATGTTAAGCCCGGAGGGGAGGCTAAAATTCGTGAAGTAGAGTTAACCAAAGTTCGACCACTACTAAGAAAGCGTTTATATGGCGTGGACGAAGCAATTAGGTGGTTGTCTGAAAATAACGATGCCCTGGTTGAACTGACTCTTGTTACTGATACCTATATAACTGCAAAGGATAGAAGAAAATTAAACAATGCTCATAATGGTATTGTAACAATTATACCAGAGGTGCTCAACAGCAATTTGTTTATTGATAATGGTAAAAAGCAAATAGATCTTAATCAGAATATGGAGTCGCTTTTTAGCGACTATTTTACTCATATCAAAGGGCAACTGCCCAACGATGATATAATGAACATGTTTAGAGAGATATTGGCAGAGGAGGATGTAGAATGATTCCATTAGAGCTTACAATAGAGGGACTTTATTCTTATCAGAAACGTCAGACTATCGACTTTACCAAACTTACTAGTGCTGGTCTTTTTGGTATTTTTGGTATGGTTGGAAGTGGCAAATCATCCATATTAGAGGCAATTACATTTGCAATTTATGGTAAAACCGACAAACTAAATCAGTCGGGGGATAACCGTAACTACAACATGATGAATCTTAAGTCTAACGAACTTCTTATAGATTTCACGTTTGAGGCCGGAAAAGATCAAACTGCATACAGATCAATTGTTAAAGGACGACGTAACAGTAAACGTTTTGACGATGTTAAAACCTTTGAACGAAAATCTTATGTAAAAATCGACAAAGATTGGGTACCAACAGAAGCTGTTGTATTGGAGAATGCTGTGGGTTTAAGTTATGAAAATTTCAAGCGCACCATAATTATTCCTCAGGGTCAATTTCAGGAATTCCTTCAACTTGGAAATAAAGATCGTACTCAAATGATGAAGGAGCTTTTTAATCTCCAGAAGTTTGAGTTTTACTACAAAGTGGTTTCTCTTGAAACTAAAAACAACAATAATATACAGAAAATATCTGGCCAACTGCAGCAACTTGGCACAATCAGTCCTGAGCTAGTTGAAGTTTACCAAAAACAGCTTTTAGTTTTAGAAAATAGTATAAATGAGCAGAAACAAAAACTGGCTTTATACCAAAAAGAAGATGAACAGCAAAGGGGACTTCTTGAAAAGATTCAAAAAAGGAATGATGCAGAAAGAGTATTAAACAGCCTTTTAGAGCAACAGCCTAAAATAGCTGAACTGGAAAAGAGGGTTGAAAGATATGAGCAATCTGTAACAAGGTTTAAGTACATATTAAACTTATTAAAAGAAAACAGAGCTAAGGAGAAAGAGCGCAGAGAGCAGATTTTATCTGACAGTGATAAATTGAAAATTGCAAATGAAAGTATCGAAGAGCTTGTTGCTGTTATCGAAAAAACAAAGCCTCAATATGATAGACGAGAGGAACTAAAAAGAAGAGCTGAAGAGCTCAATAATATTATTAAGATAAAGATAGCAGAGAATAGAGTTAAAGATGAAGCTAATAGTGTTTATAAAGGTAATAAATATTGGGAAGAGACAAATGAACTTGTTGTTAATCTAAAAAGTGAAAGAGAGGATACTGAAAACAAACTGGTTGAATTGAGAGCAAGCATGCCCGACTTCACACTTCTTTCTGAAATTAAATCTTGGTATAACCAAAAACATAACCTTGAACAACAGATTGTTGATATTAAAGATCAAATTGAGAAATTTAGTAATAGAAAAAAAGAATTAATTACTCAAAAAGAGAATCTTCTTAAAGATACTTCATTTGATGCAGCTGCTAACTTAAGCTTCACAGAATGTAACAGTTATCTGGATTCTGAATCGCAAAAAATAAAGATTAATCAAACTGAATTAATTGAATATGAGAATCATCTATTAGTTAAAGCTAAACTCGAATCTTTTGCCAAAGATCTGGACGACAATACGCCATGCCCTCTTTGTGGCTCGTTGCATCACCCTGATATATTTAAAAGTGAAGATTTAAAAGAACTAGAAGATGAGATTAAAATTAATAAGTTGAATTTTGAGAAACAGCAGCAGGCAATTACATCAATAAGTAAGCAACTGAGTAATTTAGAAGGCAGCTATAATGAGTTAAAACAAAGAATTAACGAACTACATAAATCAGAAGTTGAGTTAAACAGAAATTTAGATAAGCATTTAAAATTATTTGTCTGGAATAAATACAGTTCATCAGAAGAACTAAACAAAGCTTTCAGCGACATGGAGCTCATACAGAATAAAATAAAATCGCATGAGGCTGTTTTAAGTCAAAAAGTTAAAGAACTTAACCTTAATGAAAAAAATCTGGAACGTGCCAGAATTAAATTGGAGGATTTAAGAAATTCTGTAACTAAACATAAAACTGAAATACTCACCCTACAACAACAGTTGCAAATTGTAAAACCCGATGAATATCAGGAATGCAGCGAAGAGGTCATAATAGATGAAAGAGTTGGTTTATTGAACGATTATACTCGTATTGAAAAAGAGTACAATATATTTAATGATAGTCTGCAAGAGAAGATAAGAGAGAGAGAGAGATTGAAGGTGCGACTTGAAACTAATAATATTGAGCTGAATAAAGAGCTATTATCAATTGAAGAACTGGAGAATAAAATAAATAAAGAATTAGTTGAATCAGATTTTAAATCAATTGAAGAGGTTAATGCCATTCTTTCTTACACGATAGATGTAAGTACTGAGAAACAGAAGATTGAGGAGTTCAAGAACAACTTATTAGAATGTAAATCTGCCTACAATCAGTATCAAAAGGATATTGGCAACACTGTTTATGATAGTGAATCTCACGAAAAGATCAAAAAGGAAATCGACTTCATAAACAATCAGGTAAGTACAATGAATAAAGAGCATGGAGGAGTTGCAGAGTTACTTAATGGTTTACTTATAAATCTGGAAAGTCAGCAATCTCTACGTAATCAGATGGAGTCTCTTGAGATTAGAGCTGATTACATTAAAACTATGAAGTCGTTGTTTAAAGCAAGTGGTTTTGTAAATTATATATCTTCTGTTTATCTTCAAAACCTATGCAAAACTGCAAACAAACGCTTTTTCCAGCTGACTCGTCAAAAACTTAGTCTTGAAATAGGTGATGACAACAATTTCAAGGTGCGTGATTTCATGAATGGAGGTAAAGAAAGAAGTGTAAAAACACTATCCGGGGGGCAAACTTTCCAGGCCTCTCTCTCGCTTGCACTTGCTCTAGCCGATAATATACAAAAGATAACAGAGTCTAATCAAAACTTTTTCTTCCTCGACGAAGGGTTTGGTTCACTTGATAAAGAATCACTTAATATTGTGTTCGATACTCTTAAATCACTAAGAAAAGAGAATAGAATTGTAGGTGTAATTTCTCATGTTGAAGAGATGCAACAGGAGATTGAGACTCACCTTCATATAGATAATCACGATGAAAAGGGCAGCATTATACATTCTAGCTGGTCAAACAATTATTAATAATATTTGTTGTTACTATATTCCAAGGAAAAAATCTATTAGGAGTATAGAAATAAATGATACAAAAAATATTAATTGCTAACCGAGGCGAAATAGCCGTTAGGGTAATGCGAACATGCAAAGAGATGGGCATTAAAACTGTGGCCATCTATTCAGAAGTAGACAGAACATCAAGGCATGTCTCTTATGCCGATGAAGCGGTTAAGATAGGTTTAGCTTCAGCCGGCGACAGCTATCTTAATATTGAAAAAATAATAGAAGCTGCAAAGCAGTTTAATGTAGATGCCATTCATCCCGGATACGGATTTTTGAGTGAGAATGCAGAATTTGCCCGTCGATGTAAAGAAGAGGGCATTATTTTTATCGGACCAACCGCCGAAAGTATTGAAGCGATGGGAGATAAAATATCTGCTCGCAAAAAAATGATTGAGGCTAAAGTTCCTGTTGTTCCAGGCACTTCAGAAGATTTAAAACCCAAAGACCTGTTTCGTGTATGCAGGAAAATTGGATATCCTGTAATAATTAAGGCTACGGCAGGTGGTGGTGGTAAGGGTATGCGACTTGTATATAAAGAAAAACATTTGCAGGAAGCTTACGATGCTGCCAAATCAGAAGCAATGGCCTCTTTTGGCAATGACTCAGTTTATATTGAAAAATATATTGAGTCGCCCCACCATGTTGAGATACAGTTCCTAGGCGATACACACGGAAACGTAGTACATCTTTTCGATCGCGAATGCTCGGTGCAAAGGCGCCACCAGAAGATTATTGAAGAAAGCCCCTCTCCATTTATCGACAATAAAACCCGTCTCGCCATGGGTGCAATAGCTGTTAAAGCAGCTAAATCAATTAACTATGTAGGTGCCGGCACAATAGAATTTCTTGTTGATAGCAATATGAACTTCTATTTTCTGGAAATGAATACACGACTTCAGGTTGAACATCCAATTACCGAAGAAGTGCTTGGGGTTGATATAGTAAAAGAGCAAATTAATATTGCCAACGGCAGAAAACTTAGCTTTAGTCAGAATCAACTGCATCAACGTGGTCACGCAATTGAGTGTCGTATATATGCCGAAGATACCGAAAACAATTTTGCTCCATCGCCGGGTGTAATTCACTCAATACAAACACCTAAAGGATTAGGAGTGCGTATTGACACTCATATTTACACAGGTTATGAGATTTCAATTTATTACGATTCAATGATTAGCAAGTTGATTGTTTGGGCAACCAATCGTACTTATGCACTTGAAAGAATGCGACGTGTGCTTTACGAGTATAAGATAACGGGAGTGAAAACTAATATCGATTATTTAAGACGTATTATGGACAACCGTGAATTTGTACAAGGCAATTATACCACGCATTTTATCGACGATAATACAAAAAAACTTCAAAAAGGCAATGAGCTTGAAGATGAAATAGAAGACATGGCAATTATTGCCGCATATATAGATTATATAGTTAATAATAATGACACACCATCTACAGTAGCAGATAATCGCCCTATAAGCAAATGGCGTGCGTTTGGCAAACAGAAAGGAGTTTTAAGAATATGAAAGCTAAAATAGATAATAGACATCGTGAGGTTGAGTTAATCTCAAAAGATGGCAACAAGGTAGAAATATCGGTAGATGGTAAAATATATGATATCGACGTAGTGATGACCGAGAGTGGCTTCTGTTCTATAATTCACGAGGGACGATCATATAATGCCGAATCGGTAAGACATACCGAAGGAAAATACACAATTACTACACACTTCCGGCATTTCGATATTGAACTATCAAATCCACAAAAGAAGTATCTCAGAGGAAGGCAATCGTCAATTGATGAAGTGCAAGAGACAATTACCTCTCCAATGCCTGGTAAAATAATAAAAATTATGGTAGCAGAAAACCAAGAGGTTAAGCAAGGAGATCCATTAATTATTGTTGAAGCTATGAAAATGCAAAGTACATATACAGCAGCACAAAACGCTATTGTGGAAAAAGTTCATATTGAGGAGGGTGATTCGGTACTTCGCGATCAACTGCTCATTACTTTCAAAACCAACTAAATAGAGACATAATGAAATTAAAAGATATATTTCAGGAATTTGAAGAAAAAGACAAAGCTGCTGAATTGGGAGGTGGCGAGAAAGCTATAGAAAAACAGAAGAAAGCAGGCAAACAAACAGCAAGAGAAAGAGTTGATATGCTGTTGGACGACAATACTTTTGTTGAAATAGATAAATTTGTATTGCACGACTCGCATAATTACAATATGCAAAATAAACGTATTCCTGGCGATGGTGTAGTGGCAGGTTATGGCAAGATTGAAGGTAGGCTTGTTTATGTATACGCCTACGATTTTACAGTTTATGGAGGATCGCTTTCCAGAACTAATGCAAATAAAATTGTAAAGATTCAGAAGCTTGCACTTAAAAATGGTGCTCCTGTAATTGCTTTAAACGATTCTGGAGGTGCGCGTATACAGGAAGGAGTTATGGCATTAAGTGGATATTCAGAAATATTCAATCAAAATGTAAAATCATCTGGAGTAATTCCACAAATATCTGCAATACTGGGTCCTTGTGCCGGTGGAGCATGCTATTCTCCTGCACTAACCGATTTTATCTTTATGGTAAAGGACGAGAGTTATATGTTTGTTACGGGGCCAGATGTAGTAAAGACTGTTACTCACGAGGAGTTAACAAAAGAAGAACTGGGTGGTGCATCTGTTCACTCATCTAGAAGTGGAGTTGCTCATTTTGTGGGTAATGATGAAGAGGAGACTTTAATGATGATTAGAGAGCTGGTTAGTTTTCTACCATCAAACAATATGGAAGATCCACCTTTAACCAGTACACGCGATACTAACATACGTAAAACTCCTGGCATAGAAGAATTGATACCGGAAGATTCAAATATCCCATACGACATTAAGAAGCTTATAGAAGAGGTGGTAGACGAAAACTACTTCTTTGAAGTAATGTCTCAATTTGCACAAAACGTGGTTATAGGTTTTGCCCGAATGGGTGGAAAACCGGTAGGAATTGTTGCAAACCAACCCGCATATCTTGCCGGCGTTTTGGATATTGATGCTTCAGATAAAGCGGCTAGATTCATTAGTTTCTGCGACTGCTTTGATATACCTATTATTACATTTGTAGATGTTCCCGGATTTCTTCCCGGAAGAGATCAGGAGCACAACGGAATAATACGTCATGGGGCTAAAATTATGTATGCATATGTAGAGGCTACTGTTCCAAAAATCACTCTAATAACACGTAAAGCATATGGTGGTGCATATGTTGTTATGTCGTCAAAAGAGTCCGGAGCCGATTTAAATCTAGCATACCCAAATGCAGAGATTGCTGTAATGGGTGCCGAAGGTGCAGTTAATATTTTATACAGATCATCTGAAGAAAACGAAAGAAAAAGCGCTATTGAAGAGTATAGTAAACTATTCTCCAATCCATATCGAGCAGCCGAAAAAGGTTATATAGATGAGATTATTTTACCGGCCGACACACGTTTAAAAATAATTCAAGGACTGGAAATGACTGCAAATAAAACTGAAACCAATCCACCTAAAAAACATGGTAATCCTCCATTATAGCATTATAATATATTGAATTTAAATTACATATTAGGATAAATAGTGGTTTACTGATTTTCAGTTTACCACTATTTGCATTCTGGAGTTTGGTTATTTAAATAAATAAAAAGTATCATTTAGACGTATTTATTATCTTTGTGAGCAAAAGTAGATTTATATGAATTGGTTATTATTAATTATTGGAGGCTTATTTGAATCAATTTTTGCTTTTAGTCTTTCAAAAATATCAGAAACAACTGGAAAGACTATGGTTTTATGGATAATATCCTTTATAGTATCGGTATCATTAAGCATGTATATGCTTTACAAAGCCATTGATAATGGTGTAAATGTAAGTGTAGGATACGCTGTATGGGCGGGTTTAGGAGCTGTTTTTACCGTACTGGCCGGTATTCTAATATTAAAAGAACCAGTTTCATTTATGAAAATACTTTTACTGTCAACATTAATTTTATCAATAGTAGGATTAAATTTAATATCACACAAATAGATGTACGATTTTTTTTCATGAGCAATTATAGAAAATTTATTTGTAGGATATTTAAAATATACAGTAAAACCTAAAGTAATTTCAGCATCCAGAAACGGTTTCAACCCAACAGTCGTAATCTGTTGATAACCTGTTGATAAGTTGTTTATAAATGAGAGCTGAAAAATTTGCATAATATTTTGAGAAATAATTATATTTGCAATGAACAAAAACGAAAGTGTATCGTTTTATAATTAAAGAAGAAAAAATAGGAGTTCTTTGAAATTTTGTACAAGACGGAAAGATTTTTCATTCTAGAGATGATCAAACAAAGTTTGTTCAATCTCCAATGTTTATAATTACTAAAAGCTTAAAATGTTTTTTTTCATACAAACTGAATGAAATATCTTAGCACAATGAGATATTGTGACAGTATAATTAAATATATTTCTAAAAGAAATTATTTATAAAATACTGTAAATACTAAGAAGATTAAGAATTGAATTAAATACTACATCATTTTCATTAGAGAAAGAGATGGTATTTACTTCGAAGCTGAATACCGATAAGATTATTGTTTTATTAATTCTGCTTCAAAATCCGGAAAAATTTGTATCAAACGATTCAAATGTTATCGAGCCGAATGATATATAAGACTTCTCAGGGCTGCTTAATCCACTTAAAAAACTGGTTAAGACGTTTTCTGAAGTATCCGCATTCTGAAGTATAAAGCTCCAAGAAATTAAGAAAGAACCTCAAAGTTTGATTTTAACTTCTTAAGTTTTTAAATCTTCACTAGATATTTTACACACTATCATCATATGCATAAGTCTGTGCAAAATGATGAGAACTCCTACCCTATACAAAAAGCCGGCTAAATAGCCGGCTTTTTTTTGTGTATCAACTCAATGTAAGTATCATCTTATTGTCGTTTGCCATCTTACGCATATTTAATATGGCATATCGCATTCTACCCAATGCTGTATTTATGCTTACTCCAGTTAAATCTGCAATTTCCTGAAAACTCAAATCTTTATAATATCTCATTTCAAGCACCTCTCTCTGTTTATCCGGAAGAAAACATACCAGTTTTTTCACATCCTGCAAAACCTGGTTCTTTACTAGCTGAGCTTCAAAAGTTTCATCACAAAGATCCATATTATTTAATAGGTCAAATTCATAACAGTCATTAGAAACTGTATTCTCATTTTTCTTTTGCCTGAAAAAATCTATCATCAAATTATGTGCTATACGCATTATCCAGGCCTTAAACTTACCGGTTTCGGTATATTTCCCCTGTCTTATTGTAGTTATGGCTTTAATGAAAGTGTCCTGAAAGATATCGTCTGCCAAATCGTTGTTGCGTACTGTATATAAAATATAGGCATAGATAGGCTGCTTGTGCCTATCAAGAAGTGTGTCAAATGCTGTATCATTGCCATTATAATACAAAACAACCAACTGCTCATCGGTCATCGCTGAGTAATTATCCATAGCTTTACTGCTTAAATCATTATGTTAATTTAGTTGAGTAAAGAGGACTTATAGGCAATTGTTTTAAAGTTTATTATTTATCAGTAACAAAAACAAAGAAAAACAAATTTTAGAATATATGCAAACAACTTAAAATAAAAATTTATCTTTGTTTAATTGGTAGTTTTCTGATTAGAATAAATAAGAAGATTATGAATTCGATTTTAAAACATTTTTTATTTGCAGCTTTTTTGCTTGCCTCAAATTTTATTTATGCCCAAGAAACAACTGTTGTTTATCCTGATAGCACAAAATTTGATTTGACTAAGCCTATCATTATTGAAAATCAATTAAACAATTTCGATCAAATAAATTTGAAATTTCCAAGATTAAACCCTGCCGATAAATTTCAACCTCAATTTAGCCCCTTCGATAAATTTACTCTCTCGCCTCAACGCTATACCGGTAATGGCAGAATGCCGGAAATACACTGGAATGGTGTAGCGTCTGATTTTATATTTTCTAGAAGTAGAACAGCTATAGCTTCAACCATGCCTGTAAGGCGATTGATTTTACATTCATCAGCTACTATTGGTTTGATTGAAACTCCTTTTTTTGGTAAAGCCAATTATTATGCCGTTAATGCAGGTGCATTGTACTCAGTTTCTTCTTCATTAAACTTGGGACTTCGTGGTGGATATAACTCTAATTTTGATATTATTCCCACCTGGAATATTGGAGCTGATGTCAGTTATATGCTTAGTCGCAATCTAATGATGGATGGATCTATTTCATATATGAAAACAGCTAATAATTACTTTGATGTTAATCAGGCCGCAATTGCAGTTGACCTGCATGGTCGTTACCGTATTAATAACGACTGGTTTCTAAATGCTTACGGAGGTGCTCCTGTAAAACAATTTAACAGTAATATAAAACAACCTATGATGCCTATGATGAACACACCTTACTTTGGAGGAACGGTTGAGCATTGGTTTAAGCCAACCATGGGTGTTGAAGGTGGAATGATTTGGGCAAGAGATATGATGTCTGGCAAAATGCGACCACGCCCTAAACTTGAACTTAAATTCAGACCGGGAAGATAATGAAGTTGTATATGCTTTCGTGAAACTGTATGTATGTATGTGTGTATGTGTATGTATCGTCCTGATTTTGGCCTTAACATACTCTTACTTTACTCTTACCTTGTCCTTACCTTGCTCTTTTAATCCTCTATTATAAGAGAGCAAAGTAAGAGCAAAGTAAGTACTAAGTAAAAGTTTTGTATGAGTAAAGTTTAAGTGATATGCTGGTAAAATACTGATTATTTTACCTGAGCAATGTCTGATGGTTTATAATATGCCATATCATCAACACCCGACTCTGAAACGAAGTTGTAGTTTTTAATAACCTCAACCTGACCGTAGTGAATGTATACTTCGGCACTGCGGCGAAACAACTCCTGATTATGATTTGCATCTTGCAGAAGTAAGTGACCGGAAATTATATGTGCGGCACATTCAACAAGGCGACGTGCGTGAAAATCAAGGTACTCTTCATCTTTTTGCGATGTAACAATAGTTACCAGTTGTTCATACATCTGAGTCATTTCAGACAGAGTGCGTTTTAGTGCTTCTAACTCAGGCACAACTGGCATAGACTCATACTCTTTTATACGTTGCTGGTAGGTACCTGTTGTAACGTGGCGAATTGCCGCTACAACTTGCAATTGAGTAGTTCCCTCATAAATATTAGTGATACGGGCATCACGATATAAGCGTTCACACTTATAATCTTTCATATAACCCGATCCTCCATGTATTTGAATAGCATCATAAGCATTCTGATTAGCATACTCGCTGCTCATTCCCTTGCCCAGAGGAGTAAATGCATCGGCTAAACGAGAGTAATACTTCATCTCATTTCGCTCTTCAGGTGTAAGTTTTCGTTGATTGCTAATATCTTCAAGAGATTTGTAAATATCAACAAAGCGACTAGTTTCATATAGTAGAGAGCGAGAAGCATCTGTTTTTGCACGCATGTTTGCCAGCATTTCATATACTGGCGGAAAGTTTATAATTGCCTTGCCAAACTGACGACGTTCTATAGCATAATTATATGCTTCGCGAGTTGCTGCCTCTGAAATACCTACTGACTGAGCCATAATTCCAAGTCGGGCACCATTCATTAATGACATAACATAGCGGATAAGACCTAAACGGCGACTTCCCACAAGTTCTGCTCTTGCATTTTTAAATACCAGTTCGCATGTTGGTGCTCCTTTTATACCCATCTTATTTTCTATACGACGAACGTCTACACCACCGCTTTTCTTGTCATAAACAAACATAGATAGTCCGCGCGCATCTTTAGTGCCCTCTTCTGAGCGAGCAAGCACAAGGTGTATATCAGCATCACCATTTGTAATAAAACGCTTAACACCATTAAGATACCATTGATCTTCCTTTTCATTATATGTAGCTTTCAGCATAACTGCCTGAAGGTCCGATCCAGCATCTGGCTCAGTAAGGTCCATCGACATGGTTTC
>CAYZHS010000005.1:0-22025 GCA_964478295.1 uncultured Proteiniphilum sp.
TTAAAAGGAATTCCCTCACGCATGCTTGTTTATCCCGATGAAAATCATTGGATTACAAAACCTCAAAATGGCATTTTATTCCAAAGAGAGTTCTTTCGATGGTTTGACGAGTGGTTGAAATAAATATTTATTGAAAAAAATACCCTTAAAAGTTTTGCAGTTCTGAAATTATCCCTATCTTTGCACTCGCTATTGAAAGCAGTACTTACAGGAGTAGAGACTTCAAAAGGTAAGAGTCGAAAATAGCAAAGTGAAAAAATGGTGTGGTAGTTCAGTTGGTTAGAATACCTGCCTGTCACGCAGGGGGTCGCGGGTTCGAGTCCCGTCCATACCGCAAAGAAGATTAGAGAGTTACAACAAAAGTTGTAACTCTTTTTTTGGTTATACCTAAAGTCATAATATCCACTAATTGATCATCATACATTCTCGCACTCAGTGTTAGTTAATACATATAATACATATAATCTGTAATATTTTGTAAGTGTTATATATAGAACAATATATCAAATCTATGTTATAATTGTAATACATCTGTGAAATTAGTTAATAGCGATTGAGAAATTGTAAAATTTATAATTTTACAATACAGAGATTTAGAGCATAATGTTTTTGCCTTTAATTTCTCTGTCAATTATTATATGGAAGTGCAAAACATAAGTATTCAATGTTAGTGAAATTTAGCACTTGTGTTTGGTCGAACCATAATTGTAGAGTTGAGTTAATGTTAAAAATCATTTTGAAATTATTGATTATGAGAAAGATTGTTCTGTTTTTCGCAATTATTACAATGTCGGCAATTGCTGTCTCTTACTCTTCCTGTTCCAATGATCTTAATCTAGCTGAAGAAGTAAGTGATGTTGACTTGACCCTTGCAGAGGAAGAGAGTATAGTTGTAGTTAGTTCCGGCACTCGCGCAATAGCAGTTCCTCCATGTCTTGATCCCTGTCGTGATGTACAAGAAGTTCGCCTAATGGCTGGACAATACCATGATGCCGGAAAAGTTTACGTTGTAAACAACAGTGAAAATTTATATGTGGCTTACGAAACCACCGGTGATTGGAAAATGAAAGTTATCCATCTTTATGTAGGTGCTTGCGATAAGTTGCCTGTAAACAAAGCAGGAAACCTAGTTCCTGGGCAATTCCCATATAAAGTTGAATTTGACAGTTTGCAAAATTTTTATTATTTTGAAATTCCGCTTAGCGAACTGCCCGAAGGATGTATATGTATTGCCGCACATGCTGAGGTGGTAAAAGTGGTTGATGGCGAAATTATACAAAGCGAAACTGCCTTTGGTGAGGGTGAGAAAGTGGGCAAAAACTGGTTTATGAAATTTGATTATTGTATAGCTATTTGCGAAGACGAACCACCAGTTGATGTATGTTACCAAGACGAAACAGCTTGGTCTGCAGGCAGTCGTTATGTAGCACAAGGGAATTGGGCAACATACACTCCTTATGAAGCTGATTCTACAGTTGACATTTTTGCAGGTCAGACCTACCTTGTAGGAACTGCACATTTCTCAGAAGTAGTAGATGGTAAAGTAACAATTACCCTATCTGCACTTAATGGAGCCAGATTACAGAATGTTGCAGAGTCGGTAAAAATACAAGGATACGATGTAGCCCCAAGTGGAAATCCAGCACCAGGTCTGTTTACGACCTATAAAGGTACTGAAACAACAATAACAGTTGATGCATACGCCTATTATGGAATTCACTTAGATGTACAACGTGTTGTGGATTGTCCGGAGTAATTGTCTGAAAGTAAAAAAAGTATAAAAGGCGGTCTAAGCCGCCTTTTATTTATAGTTCGAAGTCATTAAAATACTGAAACAGCATTGGTTATACTCCTTTGTTTACCATCACTTGGAATTATAGTTTCCTGCCCATTTATAAGCATGCAAGAAGAACCGCCACCGTCGAGATTGATAGCTTCAGTGCAACCTATATCCATCAATAAATCTGCCACTTCTTTAAGTCGAAGTCCAGGTGTGTCAGGAGTTTTATTGCGGCCTTCGCTCACAAAGAATACTAGATAACCATTTGGATGGTAGCCAATAGCAGAACGAGGATGATTCACAGTTGGTCCCACACCGCTAGCCTCATCAAACAGTTCGTTTTCCCATAAATTCTTATACTCACCATTTTTTATTAATAATGGTCCAGCACCAATTGCTTCAGTTGGCTTCCATTCAACTGCACCTGCGGGAAAGGTTATTGATGGTGCAGGATAGGGCTTTTCGCCTGCTTTGTTGGGCGAAGGAGTTGGGTAGGCATAAAGTTTATTATTAGATTCATATACCCACTGTGCTGTGAATTTACCGTCACTGCTCATGCCAAACGCACCCTGAGTAGGATAATAAGGTGTTTGTACACCTTGATATAAGCGGTTTACAACTGGCTGTGCATTTGAAATGGTAGTTCCGTCACGTATTAATAGTCCTAACGATGTTCCCGACCAAAAGTAACCTCCATTCAGGATAACCGAGGGCTTGTTGTTTTTATTGTAAAATTGACTCGGAGTTTGGTATCCAGTTTTATCACCCAATATCTTAAATGTTCCTTTGCCCGAAGAGATATCTGCAACAGCAATAAATGCTTTTACTTTTTTTCCTGATATGTCGCCTTTGAATTGGTATACTGATAAGTACTCAGGAAGTTGACCAAAAGAATGTTTTTGTTCCCATTCATCAGAAGAGATGTTAATTGGAGTTGCTTTAAAGTGAACTATAATTTTGAAATCACTAGTTTTTTCTCTTTTTTCTACCCTGATTATTGGGTTGCTGTTGAGGTCGTATACAGCGGTAGCCTTTTGAGGTTCTATTAATTTTGCATTGTCGGCCAAAGTGAGTTTTATCTCCACTGCCGAAACATCTACCACTGATTCTATAAAGAGTTCAATAATTCCTCTTAAGTTATCCACTTTTACTTCACTTGTTTTGTGTGATAATACCTCTACATTGCTTATATAGATTATATCATACTCACTTCGATTTTCTTCTACAGAACATCCCGAAAAGATGATAGAAAGAATCAGTAATGTTAGTCTGGGAATTACATTTTTATAAATCAACATCTTTGATTACAAGTTTATTTGTGAATATTTTATTTTAAATAATTAGCTTTTTTCAATCCTTCGTATAGGTTAACAGAATCGGGATGACCTGCAAAAGTATAGGTAGCGGGTCTATTTATCAAACCCATATATTGATAAATCAAAATCTTCTCCACAAATGGGGAAACAGCTTTCAGTTGTTCCACCACACGCTCCCACGGAGCAGGAAGTAACGCACTCCTATAAACAGCACCCTCAAATTTAAATACTTCAACATCCGCCCATAGCTTAGATTTGGCCGCTTTTTTATGTAGATTGTATAGTCGCTCAAAAAAACTGGCACTCTCTTCTACAGCTGTCTTTTCAACTCCAATTTCATCCTGGTACGCAATAAAATCTACGTTCAACCTTTCGAGCTGACTTGCATATTTATCGTCTTCAATTACGTTTCTTGTTCCGTATGGAGCAATCAATGTTTTAGCATTAGGTGTAAGTTTATATGCTTCTGCCGAAGATACATTTACATAATTAATAAATATATCATCATAATATCCACTTATACCTGTCTCATTAGGGTAATACCAACCATAAAAACTTTTATGATGTGCATATTTTTCTGCAATTTCATTCATAGCATTAAGTCTAAGAGTTTCAACTGATTTATCGCTCATTAAGAAAGCAGGTTTTGTCCACTCGCCATAAAAGCCATTGCTGATAAAAAAGTTGATTCCATATTTGTCTGCTGCTGTTAATATCACCTCCAGCGGATCGTCACATCCCATTTTATGTTTAGGCAGCAATTCCGAGGGATAAAAAGTTTTATCATGAATTGCAGTGTTAAGCAATACCAAATATCGTATTCCGGACTGTGCAATCTCTTTTATTTTATAATCCCACTGATTGGCTGTGAAATCTTGCAGTGTTGGGTTCCAGTATTTTCCTTCAGCAACACTGTGATGTTGAAATTCAAACCACGACCCTTCTATAGGTTTTACTCCTTCTATGTCGTTTAGATTTGCAAGTATTTGTGGTGCAAAGCCTAAGCCTAATGTAGATGCACCAAGCGTTTTTATAAAAGTTCTTCTTGTTAAATTATTACTCATTTTCTTTTTTTCTAGCAATTTAATAACTTTTTGTTATTTATCAATATCTTAGAATTAGAAAAGAGGGTGTGATTATAATAACACACCCTCTTTTCAATTTTAAACTATAATAATGTTTATTCCATTATCCATAATTCTACACCACCATTTGTGCATAAGAATGCAACTAGAGCCGATTTCCCATTTGCTGCTACTCTTGTTTTCACTTCTCCGGTCACATTGCCATTACTTGCAAAGTTTGGATCCATCGGGAATGACAGCCAGTCGTTCCAATTTCTAAACTTAATTAACTCCATAATAGAAGTGATTTTTTCAGGACGATACAGTCTGGTGTATCTATTTACTTTACATTTAGCATTTCTTTTTCTAAGCTAGCATAATGTTTATTAATATTAGATTTTTCTGTTAAGTGCCATATCGATGTGTTTAATTCTCGTAACGAAAGAATTGTTGTAATCCAACCCTGTGTCCATCCCGACTCAATAACCCAGGCACCCCAGCCGGCATCAGCATTTGAGCCCCAGTGTTCAAACTTTTCATAATCAAAAGCGCGCATCCATCCTCCATTAATTTCAGGGTGCTTGTCAGATTTTACCTGTATTCTGCATAAAAATTCAGCAAGTAAGTCAACTGCTTTCTTTACTTCCGGGTCATTAAGAGCATATGAGGCTTCATGTAACCCTAAAAACGCAAAATTTGTAGTATATAATAGATCTGATACAGGATCTCCGTTCATTGCTATCAGGGATGCTTCATTTGTTCCGTATGCTTCATTTGATCGGGGAGGAGGGTATCTGCCCATTTCAATACTTCCTAACTCTTCTCTTATTGCTCCGCTTTTGTCCTGAAGGCTTAAAACATCAGATACTACACTTCTTAGCAACTTTTTGTTTTCTGGTGTGTCTCTAACTTGTACTAGCCATGATAATGGTAGTAGCATTCTTGCTTTCTCCTGTGCCAGTCCATTTGTCCATTTTAATTTGTCAGGGTAATTATTCATCATGGTTCTAATCCCTTTTTCTGCTCTATCCAGAAACATCTCATCGCCAGTCTGATTGTAGGCCCATATAAAACAGGCCCAAAGATAGGATTCAAAATGTGGACTTAAATTAACTATGTCGCGTTGAAAATAATATTCCCATCCATTTTCATCAAAATGTTGCAGGTCAATTCTATCACCTCTAAACCCATTCTTACCGGTAGTTCGCAATAGTGCCAGCAGCGATCTCATTATATTTTCGTCCCATCTGTCGGTTTTTAATATTGAAGATGTAACCAAAACAGACATAATGAATCGTGCATTGTCGTCTCCATAGCTAGCTTTATACCAATTAGGATTACTAATTCCCCATGGAATCAGTCCATATGCTCCATGTTGAGGATCTCCGTATTCATTTTTAGAAGCAATTGATTTGAACAGATAAAAGTCGATAAGGTTTTGCGCTACCCTATATGACTCCTTATCTTTAAGTACTGCGCCTGAAGTGGCAAATGCCATTGCAGTTTCGCTCACGCAATCTCCCCTTACAATGATTCCTAATGGTTGACTTCCTTTTTCATCTATTTCTGAGAATACGCACTCAAGACTTCCATTACTTCCATCTCCCAGCGGAATCTCTTCGCTCCACTTTATCCGTTCTGTGCCATCATTAATAAGCTGTTGAAGAGAGTCGGCAAATGAGTCGGCAACCAGCATTTTTGCATTTCTATACCAGTCTATTCCAAATCTTATACTTTCTTTCTGAAAGTTATTTGGAAGAACTTCATCTTTCTTGTAAGTGACAGATATTTCAGGTTCCCATTTCAGATTGTTTTTCTTATTACTAACACCAAGATTTTCCAAAATGTTATTCCAGAATATGCCCCAGTCCTTTTGGGGAGCGTATCTGCCAGAAACAAAATTGCTGAAACTTGTTGATGCAATAATAATATTGCTATTATTCAATCTGAACAATAGGGGAGTTGTATTATCAGGTAGTCCGTATATTGCAGTATTAAAACCTGCCACTCTAGCGGCAACTGCCAGTGGGTTTTTGATTTCTTTGTTAAGGTCGATATAGTGCAGTCCATTGCTCACCAGTATGGTTAGGCTGTCTATATCTTTGAAGAAGTTTGAAGTTGTTACAACTCTTTCTTTGTTATTGCTTTGTTTTTTTTCTATTTGAGTATCCGGTATATATGAGGGGTACTCAATGTAAGCTTTGATGTTTTTCTTTTCTATAGTCTGATAAAAATCTTCATCTGTCTTTGTCAGTTCAGCAGGATAAGAGTCAGCTAAGATTAAAAGTATGTCACCTTCTTTAGCATTGCTAAGAGCTTCTTTTGGATTAGCATATCTTGAATGTTTGAAATTGTTGTTTTTAATAATTGTGTATAAATCGTTTGTTTTATCGCAGCTTATAACTATTCTGCCCTTATTCTCACATATAACTGAGGTTGAGGTTAGCAGAAAGATAATAAATGATAGTATTATTTTTTTTAGTAACATCTTATTTTAACTGATATGTTTTTTGTTTCCTTAACTGGAGTCTGATTGAGAAATAAAGAGAGGGTGAAATCACATTGTTTTGATACACCCTCTCGTTGTTTAATATTTAATATCCCGGGTTTTGTTCCAGAGCAGAATCTCTGTCAATCTCGGTTTGCGGAATTGGAAATAGATAAAAGCGGTCGTCCCAAAAACGATTTCGATCTCTTACTTTCAACTTGTCTTTATAAGAATCATAGGTTGCAATATCATTAAGATCGTGTCTGCTACTTTTCTTGAAGTTTGGTATCATGTCGGGTGTCGCGTCCTGATATCCACCTGAGATGATATATCCACTTTCGTCTTTTCCTGTTGCAAGAGGATATCCATAACTTGGACCTTCATTTTCTAAATCACCAATATTCCATCTTCTCATATCTGTAAAGTGAAGTCCCTCCAATATTAGTTCGACCTTGCGTTCTCTGCGAACAAGCTGTCTCATTTTACTCTGATCACCAATTCTGTCGGCTGATACATTTGGCATGTGAGAGCGATTTCTAACCATATTTATAGCATCATAAACAGAATTATCAAGTTCGTTAAGTTCTATTTTAGCCTCCGCATAAGTAAGCAAAATCTCTGCGTATCTCATAACAGGAACGTTGCATGTCTGCGTATTTATTGCCTCTACTCTTTCATTGCTGAATTTTTTCCACATATAACCTAAGCCCGCATTAGCAAAGCTAGTCCATGCAGCCCCACTGTTAATATCAGCATTGGTTTTTACTTCCCACGACCCAGTTGTGAAATTATAAAATTTAGTAGTAGGGTTATAAACATCAGCAATAAACATAATTCTACCCCCATCAGTTCCGTTTGTATTTCCAACAACAGTGTCGCCGTGCATCCAAAGAGTAGAGTTGAAGCGTGGGTCTCTGTTTTTTGAAGGGTTTTTAGGGTCATATAGAGGCGATTCGTCAATTCTCTTACCATCAATACATTCGTATGTGTCTGCTAAGATTTGCGACGGGTGTCTGCCTGTCTGCCCATAATTTCTGGATACTTGTCCAAATCCAATCATATGAAACTTCTTGTTTCCTTGATTAGAGTACATCAATTCAAACATTAATTCATTGCGTGCATCAGCTTTTTCCTGACCAGTTAAATTAAACAGGTCGTTATAGTTTTGTGCCAATCCTCTTTGCCCAATAACCGCATTAGCAGCATCAGCCGAGATTCTGAAATAGTCAGCCGATTTTCCACCATAATTTAAGCTTCCACCAAGTAGTGCAGCACGTGCTTTAAGTCCGTATGCTACTGCTTTGTCTACTCGTCCTCTCTCAGCTGCAACCCAAGGCAGGTCGTTTACTGCAAGGTCCATTTCCGACAAAATGAAATCGAGAATAACTTTTTTATCTTCAGCGGTACTGTTATACTGCTCAACTGTTACCGGTTCAGTGAAAAAAGGAACATTGCCATAAGTTGCAATGAGGTTGTAATAAGCGAATGCTCTCAATACTCTGGCTTCTGCAAGATACTGTTTAGATTTTCCCTGCAGAATGTCTAAATAAGGTTCAGAGCCTTTTATAACAGAGTTTGCACGTGCAATTATCGCATATAGGTTTGTCCACCAACTCAACACACTTCCATTGTCGGGGTTTAAAGCTCCACCTGCTCCTATTGTAGTGTTTTCTGCTCGCTCCATAGCCATACCTGTCCAGTGGTCAAGCATGATGTTGAAGGGGAGGTTGTAGGCCAGGGTAAACGTTATAGCATTGTAAATACCCGATACTCCATCTTTTACAGCGGGTTCAGATTTGTAAAATCCTGCCGACGAGTAGTTAAAGGGTTCTCTGTCTAAGAAATCATCACATGATGTAATTATAGCAAAAGCACAGATGATGAAGATTATTTTTACTAATATATTTTTCATTGTTGTATTCTTTTAAAAATTTATATCCACACCAACAGTCATGGTCCTCATGAGAGGGTAAAAGCTGCCACCTGAGACTGAGTTTTCAGGGTCATAACCTTCGTAGGCGTTAGAGAATGTAAGTAGGTTTTGTCCACTTACATAGAAGCGAATCTTGCTCATATTAAGTTTGTTAACAACTTGTTTTGGAAGTGTATATCCGAGTACAACATTCTTTAGTCGCAGATAAGCCCCGCTCTTAACCCAGAAATCGGAAATTATATTATTTGGATTATTTCCGGATCCGTCGATTAGCAGGATTGGGAACTTAGCATCTCTGTTATCTTCGGTCCAGTAATCAAGTTGATTCTTGAACATTGAACGTCCAACATAAAAGGGGCGTACACCATAGCCAGAATAGAAAAGATCCTTTTTACCAACACCTTGAAAGAAAATATTCGCATCAAGACCTTTCCACTCTGCACCTATATTGAAACTGTACTCATATCTTGGTGCAGGATTACCTATAATAGTGCGGTCTAAATCGTTGATTACTCCATCGGGTACACCGTCAGGTCCATTAAGGTCTTTATAGCGGATATATCCAGGTTTAATATTTTTCTTTTCCCCATAAACAGCTGCATTGTCTATCTCTTCTTGCGACTGGAAGTATCCGTCAGACTCAAATCCATACCACGATCCTAATGGATCTCCTTCTCTTGTAATCTGAGTGCCAATATACTCTTTACCATAAAGGTTGGTGATAGTGTTTTTTACATCCGAAAGATTAGCAGTAATATTGTAGTTGAGGTTCCCTATTTTATCTCTCCAGGTAATATTAAGATCCCAGCCATTGTTTCTCATAGATCCTGCGTTTTCCCATGGAGATGATAGTCCCACAAATACAGGAATTGGGAATTGCTGCAACATGTCGTTAATATTTCTTACATAGTAATCGAAAGTTGTTGTAAGCTTAGATGAAAAGAATCCCAAGTCAACACCAATATTTAGTTGAGTCGACTTTTCCCATGAAATCTTTTCGTTAGCCACCTGTGTTTGTGTAGCGCCAGAGCCTAGTTCTTTATTGAACCAATAACCATATCCCGGAGAAATTGTTGCTGCATATGGAAATAAGCTATATATATCCTGGTTACCTAAAGTACCATAAGAAGCCCTGAGTTTTAAGTTGTCTACAGTCTCTTTAGCTTCTTCAAAGAATGCCTCTTCAGAAATTCTCCAGCCTATTGATGCTGAGGGAAAGAAACCCCACCTGTAGTCTTTCATGAAACGGGAAGATGCATCAAATCTGCCATTCAGTTCAAGTAGATATCTTTCAAGATAGTTATAATTCAAGCGTCCAAAATAAGATAACATTGCCCAATCCGAATGACCACCAGCATTCGTAGCAGTTGCATTGTCGCCATGATTAAGATCTTCAAATCCGTCGAACTCATAATTCTTACGCATTGCCGAGAATGATCTGTTCATGATCTCTTCAGATTGTACACCTGCAAGAATATTGAACGAGTGTCCATAAATCTGTTTAGCATAAGAACCTTGTAAGTTAAACTGGTTGGTGATAGACTGGCTCCATCCCTCATATTTTGTTGTGCCGTCGGGTGGATAAGTTGTTTTATACATACCTCCCTCGTAAGTGTCGTATGGTTTTAGGAAATAATCAGACTTACCCTCTATTTTTCTACTGCTATAACTAGTAAGAATATCCAATCCTTCAATAGGAGTTATCTGAATAAAACCTTTTAGTCCTAATTCAGGGGTTACAGATGTGTTGATACCCGATACTTTTGCCGATGCAATAGGATTGTCGCCATTCTGTCCATATCCCCATGAACCATCATCATTTATACCAGAGAAAACAGGTACAAAGGTTGTAGCTTTATTTATGATGCTTTCTGGTGAGTCGTATGCCGGTTGTATAGTCTTCGATTGTCGTATATTCACATCTACACCACTCTTAAGCCATTTTGTAACCTGAATATCAGTGTTTAGGCGCATTGTCATTCTTCGATAGTTGTTGTTGGCAATGTTACCATCTTGATAAAAGTTACCGAAATTGGCAAATACTTTTATATTCTCAGAGCCACCGCTGATACTTAGAGAGTTGTTGTGAGTAAGTGCGTTTTGTTCAATAATTTCTTTTTTCCAGTTTGTGTCGTATCTGTTGAAGTTGTCGGCACCCAAAGTTTCATACTCCTTTATGAGTTCTTCTGGATACTGAGGGTCTATGTTGTTGTTTGCTCTAGCCACATTAATTGCTCTCATATATTCTATAGCCGATAAAGGTTCGGGTATAGCAGTAGGAGTGTTAACGCCCACATATCCACTATATGAGATGTTCAGCTTATTATCTTTTGCTCTTTTAGTAGTTATCAGAATAACTCCGTTAGATGCCCTTGAACCGTAAATAGAGGCAGATGCAGCATCCTTTAGTACAGAGATAGACTCAATGCTATTCATGTCGATAAAGTTTAATCCATATGTGTCTGCAATTACTCCGTCTATTAATATAAGTGGGTTTGAGGATGAGTTTAGAGAACCTGTACCCCTTATTTTAATTCCTCCGCCGTCGTAGCCCGGTCGTCCAGAAGATGTTACAACAGAAACACCGGGAATTAATCCCTGTAATGCAACTGTGGTGTTTGATACATTTCTTTTTACCAAATCTTCACTGCTTACGTTTTGTACAGAACCTGTCAGGTTTACTTTCTTTTGTGTTCCATAGCCCACTACTACCAGTTCTTCAAGTAGTCCAGTGTCTTCCTTCAGAGTAATGTTTAGGTAACTCCTCCCTTGTAATGGAATATCTTGTGTCTCATAGCCAACATAAGAAAATTCAACAACAGTCTCAGGGTTGCTTACTGTCAACCTGAATTCGCCATTCATGTCCGTGACAGTACCCTGATTAGTTGATTTAATGATGACATTTACGCCAATGAGAGCCTCACCATTAGTATCCACTACCTTACCCGAAATATTAACTTGCGCGTTTGCAAGTAATGGGGTAAAGAAAAAAAAGATAAAAAACAAACCTTTAACGGCTTTGTTAATCATCGAAAAAAGTACTTGATTGTTTTCCATTTGTCTTTTACTTGTTAATAGTTGAATAAATTAACTAAAATAATACTTGCCATGTTTTGCATTTATCATACTTAAAGTTCTTTAAGTCAATGAAGTTTTAAAATAAACGTCAATATTCTTACTGAAATTAATAAGTAATATATTCTATGTATAAGAATAAATTAATTAGATTGTACAAATTAAAAGTAAATAGTATTAAAAAACAAGTTTTATAATAAAAAAATTGATTATTGTGTATGTTAAAATGAAAAACAAGTTAATAAATTGACGCCTGTCATATGTGCCGGTGAATTTTATTCTATCTTACTCTACCTGAATCTCTGTATTCGGTAGGGGTTATGCCTACTCGTTTTTTAAAAAATGATAAGAAGTATTCGTACGAACTAAAGTTTAGTTTATATGAAATCTCTTTTATGGGAAGATTGCTCTCGGCAAGAAGTTCTTTGGCTTTACGCAGCTTCAGTTCTTGAAAATATTGAGAGGGTGCATAGCCTGTATATTCTTTAAATTCTTTTCTGAATAGCGAATAACTGATTCCAAGATTAGTTGCAATACCTTGAATGTCTATGTCTTTATAAACATTTTCCAGCATTATTATTTTAGCTTGTTCAATTTTTTGAGCAGACTCTTTTGTTTCGAAGTTTTTGTTTTGAGCTAATGATAGGATTGTTCCTAATATATTAAATACAATGCCTGCGAGATTTTGTTGTGCAGCAGTTTTATCTTCTTTAGCAATCTTTATTGCATTTGAAAATAGATTTACCAGATCTTCGTTAACTCCAACATCCAAAACCTGGTTTGATGGAGAAATAAAACCATTTGCTTCTATTTTGTCAATTATTACTCCTTCAAAGCCAATATAGTACTCGTTCCATCCTGTTTCTTTATTTGGACTATATGTATGCCATTGACCAGGAAACAAGATTATAACCTGACCCTTAGTTATATTGGTTTTTTTTGTAGTATCTGAAATAAAACTACCTTTTCCTTTGCTGATATACACAAATTGATACTCAGATAAAACACGTCCTTTGTCGGGTCTGAAATAGTAGCTCTTTGGATGATCGGTAGACGGATAAACAGTATTTGGAGCAATAGGCTGAAAGCCTACTGTGTTAATGGTGAGTCCGAATCTCTTATCTTTGTCGCTTACTAGCAGATATTTAAAGTCGACTCCCAGGTCATTATATCTCATGGTTTTATAATTTGCTTTTTTAATCACTAACTTTACGTGGTAAATATAGTGATTAAAAATTAAAACCGATTAAAATATATTTGGGATTATTAAAGAAAATATTAGTATAGCCATACCCAATGCAAGGTATGTAACAGCTTTTTTCCCCGATCCTTTCCATTCTTTTAGAACAATACCCCAAACATTGCTGAATACAACATTTAGCGACATTAAAATACTCCAAGAGAATGCCATCATTACTCCGTTAGGCTCAAAGAAGCTTTGTCCCATTCCCAAACCAAAGAATTGTGAGTACCATAGCAGTCCGGCTAATGCGCAAAAAAGCAGGTTGTTTGCTAAAACTAAACGATTTGAGTGTATGATTTCACCTCCGGTTTTATTTTTATGGTTCATATATAAACAATAAATCATGTTAGTTATAAAACCTCCAAATGTAACCAGCATTGTAACTGGATTTTGAGCAAACAAATCTGAAGCACCACCTGCAACAGCCGCTTCCCTTATCGGAATGCCTGCATTTAGTCCCAAATTAAAACATGCACTCATCACTCCCGAAAGTAGGGCAATTAACAGTCCTTTTTTAAGTGCAAAATCTTTAATTGCTTTTCTTTTCTCATCCTCCGGCATGTTTTTTGAACGTAAGCTGCCTGCATATCCCACCAAAGCAATTCCAACTAAAGTTACTGCTACTGCTAACAGCAATATTAATCCTTTTTGTGAAAAGAGATTGCCGGTAAATAGCACAGGTATGAGTGTGCCAAGGGCGGCAGTAGTGCCTAAAGCAACCGACTGTCCCAGTGCAATTCCTAAAAAGCGCATGCTTAAACCAAAGGTTAATCCACCTACTCCCCAAAGTGCACCATAACCAATTGCTTTAAATGAAGCAAAGGTGTTTAAGCTGTAAACTTCAATCATCTCCTGCAATGGCATCGCCATGAGCGCACCAAGGAATGGAAAAACGAGCCAAGCAAAAATCCCCTGTGTTAGCCAAAAGTTCTCCCACGACCACTCTTTTATCTTATTTATTGGAACATATGAACTTGATTGGCCCATACTTCCTGCTGCAATTATCAATAATCCTATCAGGGTATTCATTTTTTATACTCTTTTAGAAGTTATCTCTTGCTCATAATTCTGAATATCTTTAATATAGTTATCGCCAATAGCAACCCCCTGCTTTTGGCAGATATAGTTATAAACAGAGTTCCAGGGCATTGCTTTTAACTCCTCTAGATAGGCCAGTCTCTCAAATCTTTTATCTTGTTTTTCAAACTCTCTAAGTTGATATGTTGGCTCCAGCAGTGCCTGCAGCATTGCCTTTTGTGTAGCACGTATACCCACAACATATGCACCAACTCTATTTATTGATGCATCAAAATAGTCGAGTCCGATATGAACTCTGTCCATATGTCCAGAGCGAACTATCTCTTGTGTAATTGCTTGAAGTTCATCGTCTAAGATTACAACATGATCGCTGTCCCATCGTTCGGGTCTGCTGACATGCAAGTTTATCTCAGGAACAAAAAGCAGCATTGCCGATAGTTTATCAGAGATGGTTTCGGTGGGATGAAAGTGTCCGGCATCGAGTGTTAGCATCATATTGTTTCTAACTGTATAACCCATATAAAACTCGTGAGAACCGGTTACGTAACTTTCACTTCCTATTCCAAACAGTTTACACTCAAGGCAGTCTTTCAGGTGTAGGGGACTAATTTCTTCTGTCAAAACTTCATCAAGCGACTCCTTAAGTAGTTTCCTGTGTTCATATCGAGATACTGTTTTGTCTTTTTCACCATCGGGTATCCAAATGTTATGAATACATGGTTCTCCTTGTTGTTTGCCAATTTCGGCAGCAATTCTTCTACATCTTCGTAAGTGTTCTTTCCAAAACTCTCTGATCTCATGGTTGAAATCCGACAGTGTGTACCCACTGTTACTTTTGTCATGCGAGAAAAAAGTAGAGTTGAAATCAATCTTGACATCATTTTCCAAGGCCCAATCTATCCAGCTTTGGAAATGTTTTGGCTCAATTTGATCTCTATCAACAAACTCACCATTAAAATCACCATAAATGGCATGCAGGCTTATTCTATGTTTTCCTGGTATTAATGAGAACACCTTTTCGAAGTCGCTTCTCATTTCTTTAATAGTACGTGCCTTTCCAGGATAGTTTCCTGTTGCCTGAATACCACCAGTGAGCTCTGCATTGGGGTTTTCAAAACCTTTTACATCATCAGCCTGCCAGCAGTGAATAGAAATTGAAAGATTGTTTAATTTATTTACCGCATCCTCTACATTTACTCCTATAGCTGCATACTGTTTTTTTGCATTTTCGTATGCTTCGATAATTTGTTTCTCATTCATGTGATCAAAAGATTTTGAGTTTGTTATTTATTTAATGTATTATTTTTAGTCTTTTTCTGAAGCTTTTTACTGATAAGCAGTTATGCCTGATCTTTAAACAGTTGAAGATATCTTTGATACTGCCTGTTCCATACTTCACTGTTTTGAGAAGAAAATACCTCTAAGCTGGTAGAGTTTCTTACAATGTTGCGAATATGTTTTTTGTCTTCAACCTGATTGTTTGCTTTTGCTTGCATTAAAATATTACCAATTGCTGTTGCTTCAGAAGGGCCGGCAACAACCTCTATCCCTATAGCATTGGCTGTGAATTGGTTTAACATATTGTTCTTTGATCCCCCGCCTATAATATGAAGTTTTTGAATAGGGACGTTGCTTAGTTCTTGAAGATCTTCAAGAACCTGTTTATATCTGAAAGCAAGACTCTCGTATATGCATCTTGAAATCTCTCCAATTGAAATTGGAGTTTTCTGATCTGTTTGACTGCAGTAGTTCTTTATTGCATCAATCATTGATTCGGGGTTTGTAAAGCAGAGATCATCCGGATTAATGAAAGAGACAAAAGGTGTCGATTTTTCTGCTGCTTCTACAATTTCGTTGTATGTAATAGGATATTCCTTTTCCCACTCTTTCTTGCAACTTTCAATTAGCCACATTCCGCAAATGTTTTTAAGAAGCCTTATCGATCCGTCTGCTCCACCCTCATTTGTGAAATTAAGGTTGTATGTTTTGTCATTAATTACCGGCTCTTTGGCTTCAATTCCTATAAGAGACCAGGTGCCTGAGCTTAAATAAGCAAAATATTCATTTTCGGCTGGTGTGGCAAGTACAGCCGACGCGGTATCATGACCAGCCACTGCAATAACTGATATTTCATCTTGGCCAACCTGTTTTCTTACAGATTCGGTTATCATTCCTATCTCAGTTCCAGGAAAAACAATTGGAGCAAAATTGTTATTGTCGAGTTCAATTTTATTAAGGATTTCTTCGTCAAATATTTTAAGGTATGGATTCAGCATTTGAGAAGTTGAGGCGATAGTATACTCTGTAACCATTTTTCCAGTAAGCATGAAAGATAATGCATCGGGCATAAACAAAATTTTATCTAAAACCGGATATATAGAAGAACTGTTGTTGAGTTGTGTATCTAATTGAAACAGAGAGTTGAAATTCATAATCTGTATCCCTGTTCTGCTGTAAAGTTCTTTCTTTGATATTTTCGAATAAAACTTTTCGGGAGCATCAATTGTTGATGTATCGCGATAACAGGAAGGCATGCGTAGCGGTTTTCCATCACTTCCAAAGCATACAAAATCTACTCCCCAAGTGTCTACGCCTATTGAAGTAACATTGTATCCCTTATGTTTAGCCTCTTTTATAGAATAGATGATTTGATTAAACAGATAAAATAGATCCCAGTAAGTGTGACCATTAAACTCTATCATTGGGTTTTGAAAACGTGTTATCTCTGTTAGCTCTACTTTTTCTTCTTTGATGATTCCCAAAATATATTGCTAAATATTGTTTTAATTGGTTCTTGTTCATGATTAAGTAAAAATGGTTTACAAATTTAAATGATTAGTAAAATTATAGAGTTTAAGAATTGATTTAATGACTAAGTTTTTTGATATAATTTACAAACATAAGTTTATTATTCATATCTGATACTAATGAAAGTTTCACATATTATATTATATTCTGAATCTAGTTTGTTCTTATTTCGCTCTTATCTCGCTCTTATGATGCTCTATTGTAACAGGAGAAGGTAGGTGTGAGTTAAGATGAGTTATTATCGTTATTTAGAGTGAAGTGCAGTAATGTTCTGAGACAATTAAAGTTCTATGATTAATAAATATGTTATATAACATATTAGAACAATTTTTTCTTTAATATTAACCACTTACTTTTGCAATTATTCAGAACAGCACAGAACAGCACAGTACTTGTTAATATATTGTAGTATAATTGTTTGTGTGGAAAAAGCAGTATCGGTTTAAGAAAGTGTAGCTTTAGAAGTTGTGTATTATTGTGAAAACCATATGTAACTATGTTAATGAGAGTGACTGGCAGTTTTATTAAGTATGATCTAATATTTAAGTGAAATTATAAAATATGATCAATTAAAATTTTATTAAAAAAGAGAAGAATGAAAAAACAAAATTCATTTAATGTAAAATGGCTGCTATTCATAGGTTTATGGATAGTGTCATTGGGGGTCTTTGCACAATCTATAACTGTGAAAGGAACGGTTAGAGATAATACAGGACTTGAGGTAATTGGTGCAACTATAGTTGTAGAGGGTAATGCAGGACTAGGAACTGTAACTGATATTGATGGAAATTACACTATTGAGAATGTTCCATCAAATGGAATTTTACAGTTTAGTTATGTAGGTATGGTAACACAGTCTGTTAGAATTAACGGAAGAGCGAATATTGATGTTACAATGGCTACTGATACAGAACTTCTTGATGAGGTTGTTGTAGTTGGTTATGGTACAACTTCTACTAGAATGGCAGTTGGATCTATTACATCTCTTAGAACTGATAAGATTGAAGACCTTCCTTTTACAAACACTGGTGACGCTCTTCAAGGACGCACACCAGGTGTTGTAATACAGTCGGGAGGAGGACAACCTGGATCAAGACCAAGAGTGTCTATACGTGGTGGTGGAACTCCTTTATATGTTATTGATGGTATTATTAGAAATGAGAGTGATTTTAGTTCTTTAAATTCATCAGATATTGATAAAATAAGTATTCTAAAGGATGCAAGTGCAACTGCTGTTTATGGATCAAGAGCTGGTGATGGTATTGTATTAGTACAAACAAAAAGAGGAAAGGCCGAAAAAATAACTGTTCAATATTCTGGGGGAGTTGATTATAGCCAACCTGCTGTTTTCCCTGCAAAATTAAATGCACTTGATTATGTACTTGCAGTTAATCAGGCTTCAGACTACGATGGAAGATCGCCCAAACCATATACTGAAGAGGATATTCAGAAAATTGCAGATGGTTCTGACCCATATGGTAGTATCACTGCAAATACAGACTGGCATGATCTTGCTTTGAGAAACTTTGCACCTGGAACAAGGCATAACTTATCTATGTCGGGTGTTAGTGATAATGGTATTAATTACTATGCAGCAGTTGGTTATTTAAGCCAAAAGCCAATATTTAAAGAGTCGCATAATGGAAATTACGACAGATTAAATATCAGAAGTAATGTTTCGACAATGTTTGATGAAATTGGACTGGAGGTTGGTATAAATATTGATGGGGCACTTGAAAATAGAAACCCAACAGTATGGGGCGATTATAGTGTATGGAGTCAATTACAGAACGTAAAGCCAAATTATGCAGCATTCAATCCAGATGGAACATACACATCAATTTCAGTTCATCCTTTGGTTATACTTGATAAAAGGGCTGGTTACAACAGGGAGAATGAAAAATATTTCAATACTCAAGTATTTTCGAACTGGTCAGTTCCATTTATTGAGGGTTTATCAGTTGGGGTTATTGGTAATATGAGATTTGGCGACTGGAACAGGAAGATGTTTCAATCTAAAGCGCCACAGTATCAGCCTAATGGAGCAGCAGTACCATATACAAGTAACTTCTTGACTATGAATAATAGTCACGGAACTCAAACATCTTTTGATACAAATATACTTTATAAGAAAAGTGTTGATAATCATAATTTTGAGTTGCAAGGTGTATACAGTTTTTATAAGTCATACGACGAAAATTTCTGGGCAAGGAGAGAGAAGTATTTATCTTCTAATTTTGATCAATTGTTTGCCGGTGATGCTTCAACTCAAACAAACTCTGGATCAGCAGCAGAGTCTGCTCGTTTAGGTTATGTGGGTCGTGTAAAATATGACTTTAACAGAAAATATCTATTTGAGGGTAACTTTAGAATCGACCAGTCTGATAATTTTGCAGTAGGTAAGAGAACTGGTTTTTTCCCTTCAGGTGCAGCTGCATGGGCAATCTCTGAAGAGTCGTTTATGGAAAAATTAAAAGAAGATAACATTATCAATTTTCTTAAACTTAGAGCTTCATACGGTATTGTTGGTTTGGAAGATGGAGCAAGATTTGGATATCTTCCGGTATATAGCATGAACCCTCAGTCGTGGATTATTGGCAATTCGTTTCAAACAGGCTTTTATGAAGGTCCTCTTGTATCAGACGATTTAAGTTGGTATACCCGTCAAGTATTTGATTTGGGGTTAGATGCAAGCTTCTTGGATGACAGGTTGTCAGCTTCATTCGACTATTATTTCTACAGAACTAAAGGTTATCTGATAGAACCGCAAAACCAGTATACAACTCCATTAGGTAAGAATTTGCCCTTGGTTAAAAGTGAGAGTGCTCATAGAAGAGCAGGGTTTGAATCTAACTTGCGTTGGAAAGATGTTTACAAAGACTTAAGATATGAAGTTGGTGTTAACTTTACAAGTTACGACGAACTTTGGGAGAAAAATGAATCGGAAACTTTAACACAGTTGATGAATCCTAACACCAGAATAACTCATGTGAAAAACTACTATGGTAGAGCATACAAAACCAATGGTTTATATCAAACAATGGATCAGATATTAAATAATCCCAGAAGAGAGACTGCAAATGAGCTTAAACCGGGAGATCTGTTTTTTGAAGATTTAAA
This sequence comes from uncultured Proteiniphilum sp., assembly GCA_964478295.1. Classification (GTDB taxonomy): domain Bacteria; phylum Bacteroidota; class Bacteroidia; order Bacteroidales; family Dysgonomonadaceae; genus Proteiniphilum. Next base: position 19,866 of record CAYZHS010000005.1, read on the forward strand.
TGGTGATGGAAAAATTGATGGTGAGGATTTTCAAAGAATTGGTAAACCAACATTTCCATCTTTCTCATACGGTTTTGATTTCAGTTTAGGTTACAAAAACTTCTTCTTAGATGGTTTGTTTCAGGGAACAGGAACAAGATATATGCAATTGCAAGAGTTTATGAGAGCTACAAATACTGAGTATTTGACATACGACTTCCAGATGGATTACTGGACTCCCGAAAATACTGATGCTGCATTTCCAAGATTGTCGACATACCAGAATTTGAATGCTGGACAAAACTATACTGTATCTGCTGATTTCTGGTATAAGAATGCAGCTTATCTTAGATTAAAATCATTACAGTTTGGTTATGATTTCAAAGACTTCCTAACTAGCAGTAAAGGAATCTCATCTGCGAAGATTTCTCTTGCAGGAACAAACTTGTTTACTTTATCGGAGGTTACAAAATATTTTGATCCTGAAATTACATCTATGTCTGGGTATGCATATCCAATACAAAGGACCTATTCTATAATCTTCAACCTAACATTTTAATTGAAATAGAGATATGAAAAAAAATATAATAATATTACTCATTTTTGGTATAACTATTGGAATGTTTTATAGTTGCCAGGATGAATTAAACACAAAACCACTTGATAAATTTTCAGGTGATCTTGTATGGGCTGATGCAGTTACGGCTCGCACATTTGTTAATGACGCCTATAGTATCTTAGATTATCTTATTCAAGATGATGAATGGTCTGATAATATGGTGCTCAATCCTTCTCAAAGTGGAGCAAGCAACTTAGTTCAGGAGAATATCACTAACGAAAATAACTTTGGTTGGAATATTTACTCAAATATTCGTAAGACCAATATGATTATTGAAAAGGTTAGTGCGTCAGACTATCAGCAAAACATGAAAGATGTAATGCTAGGGGAGGCTTATTTTCTTAGAGCTGTTGCAAACTTTTCATCTGCAAGGAAGTTTGGAAGAATAATGATTGTAGATAAGGTGCTTACACCTGAAGATGATTTGTTGCTGCCAAGAACTTCAACAATAAAAGAAACTTACGATTTTATAATTAACGATTTAAATAAGGCTTCTGATTTATTACCGGTAAAAGTTGATAAAGGCAGAGTAAGCAAAGGTGCTGCATATGCATTATTAGCTGAAGTAAGTTTGCACGGAGCTGCATATCTCGAAGAAAATAGCGACAAAGCATCATACTATCAGATTGGTATTGATGCAAGTGAAGAGTTATTTGAACTTAACGAGTATGCATTAGATTCTAACTATAAAGAGTTGTTCAATACTTACGAAGGTGGGTTAAATTCTTCAGAAATGATTCTGGCTAAATACAGACTTTCTACAAATACAACTATGTCAGGAACTTGGATGCAAAATTTAGTTCCAAATATGGGTGGAGATAAAGCTAAGGAAGGTGTTCTCGATAAATGGCCACTCGATAAACCACTGGAAGGATGGCTTGAGAAGACTCCTTCTCAAGATTTAGTTGATGCATATTTAGTAAATGATGTTGATGGAGTATCAAAAATGTGGAATGAAACTTCATATTTCAATAGTTTTGTACCTAATGTAGGTTATGTGCAAGATGCTATGTATAAACACAGAGATAAAAGATTTTATGCTAGCATAGTGAACGATAGCTCAATGATGTATACTTCTCTTTTAACAACGAGAATTGGGGGTAATGTTAATTATCTTTCTAATGTGCAGCAAGACAGGCATATGACCAAAAGTGGGTATATCTTCAGAAAAAGTATTTATGAAGATGAGTGGCTATATTATAATGTGCCAACAAATTATCACTACAGCATTTTACGTTTGGGCAGATCATATCTGAATTACGCTGAATTGTTGTTAAGAAAGGATGCTAATTCAAATAAAGCAAAAGCAATTGAGTATATCAACAAAACACGGACTGTTCACGGAGGATTATCTGAATTGGCCAGCTCTTTGTCTGTTAATGAAGTTTGGAAGTATTATAAACTTGAGCGCAGAGTTGAGTTGCTTCAAGAAAATGATAGATACTGGTCGCTTCTAAGATGGGGTAAAGAGGAGAATCTTTCTGAAATTCCAGAGCTTAATTCTGTGCCTAAGGCAATATCGATAAGCGAAAATGGACAGGACTTTGAGATAACAGATGTAC